>DAPKRP010000659.1:0-5062 GCA_031800515.1 Polyangiaceae bacterium LLY-WYZ-14_1
TGGACCCGGTCGACGTGGCGGCGTTCCGTGGTGCGGATGAAATCGTCCGCCCGGCAGCCGAGCTGCTCGGCCATCTCGCGAAACGCCGGGGCCACCCCATCGACCAGCGCCTGCGGCGTCATCCCCTGTTCCCCGGCCCTCCGCTCGATCTTCTGTCCGTGCTCGTCGGTGCCGGTCAGAAAGCGCGTCGGCCGTCCTCGGAGGCTCTGAAACCGGGCCAGGACGTCGGCGGCGACGGTGGAATAGGCGTGGCCGATGTGGGGCCGATCGTTGACGTAGTAGATCGGGGTGGTGACGTAGAAGCCCTTCACGAGATCCGGTTCCTGGGGTAGGCGGGCAGGATGCGGGGGGCGAGCGGGGGGACGCCAGCCCCCCGAAGGGACCAGAACAGAGCGTCCAAGACCACCTGGGGGTTCGCGTTGCGCTCGAGGTCGTCCATCGCCGCCACGATGCGTCCGACCCGGGCCGCCGCCGCCTCCGGGCCCAGGGTGCGGGACCGCGCCGCCGAGTCCGCTCCGCGACCCGGAAAGGCGAGGTCGTCGACCACGCCGAGCCCCTGGCTCGCGACGTCCCGGTACCAGGATTGGAGCGCCTGGAGGATGAGCCCGAGCTCGGCGCTCCGGGCGAGGGCCTCGCTCCGGTCGAGGAGGTCCCCGGGGCCGCCCTGGGCCGCCGCCCGATCGATGAGGACGGCCTGGTCCAGGAGGGCGTCGCTTCCCCCTTCTTCCGCGAGGGCCAGAGCGCGATCCGCCCGGCCGTCGGCGAGGGCGATCGCCGCCGCGCGCTCGGCGTCGTCGCCTCCGACCCCGTGCTCCCGCAGGATCCGGTCGAGGACCGGCGGGGGCAGCCGGTTGAAGCGTACCCGCTGGGCCCGGGAGCGGATCGTCGGCAGCAGCCGGTCCGGCCGACTCGCGAGGAGGGCGAAGTGGACGTTCGGCCGCGGCTCTTCCAGCGTCTTCAGGAGCGCGTTGGCGGACTGGGCGTGGATCTCCGGGAAGGAGACGTCGGCGTCGGGGAAGACGAGGAGCGCCGCGGGGCCTTCGAAGGGGGCGAACTGGGCGACGGGTAGGATCTCGTTCCGAAGGAACTCGACCTGGATGTTCCGGTTCCCGTCCTCCCGGGGCCGAAAGAACCGGACGTCCGGGTGCTTGCCCTCGGCGACCCGGTGGCATGGGGCGCAGCGACCGCAGCCGGTCCGGGGTCGCTCCGGGCAGACCAGCGCCTGCCCCAGGGCGACCGCGGTTCGCTCCTTGCCGACGCCGCTCGGACCGACGAAGAGGTAGCTCGAGGCGAGGCGGCTTCGTTCGAGGGCGCGGCGGAGCGTCCGCACCGCCCCGGGCTGGGCGATCACCTGGTCGAAGGTGACGACCGTCTCCCCGCTTCGGGGCCGGTCCTTCTGCGCGTCCTGCGCCGCCATCGTCCTGCGGGCTCCCAAGAAGGACGGGCTAGCAGCTCAGCCGGCGCCGGAGCCGGCGGCGAGCGCGGGGGGGACTTCGAAGAGGGACAGGGCCAGGGTCTCGATCGCCTGAACGACCTGTTCCGGTTCCAGCACGTCGGGCTCGACGAACACCTGCATCACCAGCCCGTCGAGGAGTCCGATCAGAATCCGCGGCAGCACCTCGTCCGGCACCTTCGGTCGCAGCCCCAGGGCGGCCAGGTAACCGGTCAGCTGTTCCTGCACCTGGCTGGCGGCGAACCGGTAGTAGTCGGCGAGCTGGGGCCGCAGGCCGTCGTCATAGAGCGCCTGGGCGAGAAGGTCCGCCACCACCAGGGCCTCGTCGGTGCGTTCCGCCCGCACCTTCCAGAGCTCGGCGATGGAGGCGCGGATGGCCGAGGCCAGATCCGCGCCCGGCTGAAGGGCGATCTGGGTGCGCGCCGCGACGGCGTTGCAGGCGGTCTCGAGCACCACCTTGATCAACGCCTCCTTGCTGGCGAAGTGGTAATGCAGCGCACCCTTCGACATCCCGGCTTCCCGGGCGATGTCCATCAGGCTGGTCCGTGCGTAGCCCTGACGGGCGAGGACCCGGATCGCCGCCTGGACGATCTGCGCAGCGCTGATCTCGCTCTTCTTGTAACGCATGGGCCCGTTTCGACAGTGACGCGGTGCGACGTAGCACGTCAAGGCGCTGCGCCGGTGGCGCAGCCACGCACGAGCCTCGTGCATCGGTCGGCGCCGAGCGTTTCAAATAACCGGTCTCCTCTCCCGGCGATCAGCGGTCGCTCTCGTCGGTGGCGACCTTGGCCTCTTGCCAGAGGGCATCGAGGGCAGCCGGGTCCAGGGCGCGCAGCGCGGTACCCCGAGCCTTCGCGGCCCGCTCCGCGTGGTCGAAGCGCCGGGAGAAGACGTCGAGGGAGCGACGCAGGGCGGCCTCCGGGTCCAGGCCCCGCTTCCGGGCGAAGCTGGCCAGGGAAAAGAGCAGGTCCCCGAGCTCCTTCTCGGCGGCGTCCTGGTCATCCTGGGCCAGGGCCTCGTCGAGCTCGGCGAGCTCCTCGTCGATCTTCCCGCGGGGACCGCCGGCGTCCGGCCAGTCGTAGCCGACGCTCGCCGCCTTTTCCCCGACGCGCACAGCGCGGAGGAGCGCGGGGAGGGCGACGGGCACCCCGTCCAGGGTGCCCCGGTCCTTTTTCTCGGCCCGCTTGATGTCCTCCCAGGCGTCCTTGACCTGCCCGGCGTCGTGGAGGCTCCCCTTCTTCGCCTCGTCGAACACGTGGGGGTGGCGGCGGATGAGCTTGTCGCTGATGGCATCGACGACGTCGTCGGGGCCGAACCAGCCCGCTCGGGCGGCGAGCTCCGCCTGGAAGACGACCTGCAGGAGCAGGTCGCCGAGCTCCTCCCGGAGGGCCGCCGGATCCCCGCGGTCGATGGCGTCCACCACCTCGAAGGCTTCTTCGATCACGAAGGGACGGAGGGTCTCGAGGGTCTGCTCCCGGTCCCAGGGGCAGCCATCGGGGGCGAGGAGCCGCCTCATGATCGCCACCAGCCGCGACAGACGTCGCCCGTCCTGCGCCTCGGTCATCCCCCGCGGTTAGCAGTCGCGGCTGGCGGCTGCACCCCGCGGCGCCGGGGCGCTCCCCGGACGGCTCCGGGGGTCGACGACCCGTCGGACCGGACGCATCGTGAGACCATGCGAAGCGGTCGCCGCCCTCCGGCCACCTGGTGGCGCGGAGGGGTACCAGGGGCCGACCCCAGTTCGACCCGTCCGTCGTGGGCTGCCCGGGGCAGCGCCCGCGGGATCCGGGTCCTGGCTCTTCTCGCCCCCGCCTTGTTCGCGCCGGCGAGCGGCTGCGCTCGGTCCATCGAGGCCACGGGGACGGTGGTTCGACCGGCCCGCCTCCCCGTCCGTACCCACCCTCAGATCTTCATCGCGAGCGGCCTCGAGCGGCCCGGCCCCGTCCTGGCCGCTCAGCTCGCGGCGCACCTCGAGGCGACCAGTCCGAGCGAGGTCGTGCTGGTCGAGGCGACCTCCCTCGAACGCCGGCGTCAGGCGGGGGGCTTTCCGGCGACCTCCGCGGTGGTCTACCTGGTGGCGCGCTTCGACGAGAGCAGCCGATCCCGGTGGGTCAGCCGCCCGCAGACGGTCTGCGGCCCGATCAACTGCTATACGACGCGCAGGAGCGTGCTCGAGCGTAGACCGGTCCTCGAAGCCCGGGCGCAGGTGCGCATCTTCGAAGGGCCGACCGCCCGGCGGCTCGCGGACGAGCGCTTTTCCGTGCGCCTGGAGGGCTCTTCCTACCAGCGCCTCGAAGACGAGGCGAAGGACCGGCTCCAGGCATCGATCATCGACGCCGTCGATGCGAAGCGGCTCCCTGTTCGCGTGGAGCTTCCCCCGTTCGCCGGCGGCGAGGCGGCGCTCGAGGCCATCGCCCGTGGTGAGTGGCGCCAGGGGCGAGACGCCCTCGAGGCCTTGGTCGCCGACCCGGCCTTCGAGACGCTGAGCCCGGGGGAACGGGCTCGGGGCTGGTATGCCCTGGGGCAGGCGCGGCGGTTCGACCCAACGACCCGGGACGAGCCCCAGGGCTTCGCCGAGGCGGCGGCCGCCCTGGCCCAGGCGGCCGCCCTCGCCCCGGACGAGCCCCGCTACGCTGATGCGCAACGGGAGCTCGCCGAGCATCGGGCGCTACTCGAAGCCTACCGAGCGCAGCGGGAACGAGCCCGAGCGAACTTCAGCTACGCCGACCAGCTCGGCACGATCCCGGACCCGCCGGCGAGCTACCGGTAGCGATGGGGCTCGCGAGGGATTCCTGAGCGACCCCCTCAGTTTCCGCTCTGCATTCGATCCCGGAGGCGGGCCGCCTCTTCCCGGAGGATGCGGCCGCGGCTCACCAGCTCCTGCTGGGCCGCCTGACCCGCGGACTGCAGGTCCTTCGAGAACTGCTGGATGCGGGGCTCGAGGCTGCCCATCGCATCCTTGGCGTCCTTCGAGGCGAGATCGAGCTTGAGCTTGACCTCGTCCCGGAGCTGGGTGAGGTCGGACTCGAGCTTGCGAAGCTCCTGGCTGACGTCTTGGGACTGCTGGGACATGAAGGGTTCCTATTCCCGTCCCGGCGTCGTCAAGGGGCGCCTCAGAAGCGGTCCGGGCGGAGCACGGTGCCCTCGGCGATGAAGGTGATCACCGAGAAGTGCGGCCCGTAGGCGTCGATGACCCGTCGCGTCAGGCGTTCGGCGACCTCATCGGTGCAGATCACCCGGAGCTCGATCGATCGGGACGGGCCGAAGCCGCTCCCGTCCCGTTCCCCGCTGGTCCCCCCGCCCCGGACGTCGGAGATGGTGTAGCCCGTCGCCCCGGCGGCCTTCACCTCGTCCACCAGGCGGCGTTCGAGGGCGGCTTCGGCGACGAAGAGGACGAGCTTGCGACGTTCCCCCGGGGGGTGCTTCGGCTCGTCGTCGCCGTGCGGATCGCCGTCGTCGCTCATGGTGCTCACGCTCCGAGGCCTTCGAGAAAGCGAGCGTAGGACAGGTACAGGGGGATGCCCACGGTGATGTTGAAGGGGAAGGTCACCCCGAGGGAGAGGCCGATGGACAGGGCGGGGCTGGCCTCGGGCACGGCGATGCGCATCGCCG
>DAPKRP010000660.1:0-5583 GCA_031800515.1 Polyangiaceae bacterium LLY-WYZ-14_1
GGCCATCAACACGACCATGGGATGCAGCTCGACGGCCCGGCCCATCACCACCGGTTGGAGGAGGTTGCCTTCGATCTGCTGCACGATGACCGCCGCCGCGAGCACGAAGAACATGAGCTCCAGGCCCCCCGCGGGGAGCGCGACCAACATGGCGATGGCGCCGGCCACGGTGGGCCCGACCATCGGGATCATCGATCCGATCAGGGTCAGCAAGGTCAGGGGCAGCACCAGCGGCATCCCCAGGGCCCAGAGGCAGAGCCCGAAGACCGCGGCGTTGGCCAGCCCGATGACCGCGAGGCCGACCACGTAGCCCCGGAGGGCGAGGATGCCTCGACTCCCCGAACGCTCGACCCGATCCGTGAGGTGCGTGGGAAGCCGATCGAGAAACCAACGGGCGATGCGCTTGCCGTCTTTGGTCAGGAAGAAGGTGAAGACGACGGTGAGGAGCGCTTCCGTCACCGTCGCCACCACGGTGCGAGCGCCCTGGCCGAGCTCCCGGGCGATGACCGACGCGCCCGCGCCCACCGACGCCATGGGCTCCTGGGTGAGCTCGGTCCATTCCCTCCGGGTCACCCCGAGGGGGAGGGAGACGACCAGCTCCCCGAGCTGGTCGAAGCCGCGCCCGATCTCCCGGCCGACGTCGTCGAGCTGCGCGGTGAAGGACAGCCCGAGAAGGGCGGCGGTGGCGAAAACCACGACGAAGACGACCAGCAGGGTCACCCCCGCGGCGAGGCCCCGGGGGAATCGAGCGTGCCGGACCAGGAGCTCCGTCGGGGGGAGGAGCACCGAGCTCAACACGGCGGCGAGGGCGAGGGGGATGACGACGACCCGGACGGAGAGCAGGGCCCAGCCGACCGCCCCGACGCAGAGCAGGACGACCAGGAGCTGGCCCGAGACCCATGCGGCCCGCTCGAGACGGCCCCGTCGGTTCGCCACCGGGGGCGCGGAGGAGGAAGACATCACCCGGCTTCTGAGCGCGGTACGGCGAGCGGCAATGGCCGCGGCATCCGTCCGCGGCGATGCATCAGAACGCGAGGGTCGCGTTCCCGATCACGGTGGACCGTCCCGCGTCTTCGACGGGGATCCGCGCGTCGAACTGGAAGGACACCGGCGCCACCTCGGGGATCACCGCGGTCACCGAGGGGATGAGCAGGTCCCTCGGGGTCTCCGGGCGGCCATCCCGAAGCCGGTCCCAGCGCAGAAGGACCGCGGCGAAGGAAGTCAGCCGGAGGATGGCGGTCAGATGGGCACCGTCGATCACCGTCGGGCGGCCTAGCGCCCCCGGCTCGCCGGCATCGGGTCGGGATGCGCGCGCCGACTCGGCCGGCGAGCAGGGGTCCGGAACCGTCGTCGTCGACACCTCGGAGCTCCAGTCCCGGGCGAGCTCGCCGGCCAGAACGACCCGGGCATCCGTGACCAGAAACCCATCGCCCTCGGCGAGCTCCGGGTCCCCGGCATAGACGTAATCCAGAGACAGAAGCATGCCGAAGCGAAGGGCACGCTGACCATCCGGAGACCGTAGCCCGACGGTCAGCGGCGTCCGGGAGGTGATGCTTTCGAAGGCGTCCGCTTCTGCGTCTGGGACGCGGGCTTCCCCAGGGTGTGCGAGGTCAAAAACGTTGTTTGGTACGGATTCTTGTTGAGACGCCGTGGGCTCCTGCGCCTCGGTCGACAGCGGCGTGGCCGAAGCGCACACAGTGGCAAAGAGCAGCGAGACCATCGCGGGTCCCACCCCATCGACGCGGCCGGGGCGATTCAGGGCAGTCGCCCTTCTTCGTCGCCATACGCCTCGCTTATCCGCCACGCGATCCATTTCGACACACGCCCGCGTCTCAGTCTGCCACAAGACCAGACAATCACGGGATTCATGCCGGTACTTTCCGGGGGACTCCCTTGTCGGCTCCGGGCGCCGCCTCTAGCGCTCTGGCAGGAAACGAAAGGAGATTCCCATGGACATCATGGCGTACATCAAGAACTGGCGGCTCTGGGCCGCGCTCATCCTCTTCGGCTTCTGGGTCTGGCGGGCGCTGGTCGCTCCAAGCCCCATCGGCCTGATCCTGTTTGCGACCTCCGCGCTATTGCCCGCCTCGGGGCTGCTCTTGTGGTCCCTGGTGGCCCGGGTCCGCACCGACGCGCGGGAGCGCGCGGCGCAGACGGAGGCCTACCGCCGGGAAGGCGCCTACCAGGGCGGTCGCGCCTGACCGGTCAGCGGATGCCCTGGACCGGGGTCATTCCGGGTCGCAGGGGCCATCGCAGCGATGTTCCGCCTGCCCGTCGGGTTGATAGAACGCGTCCCATTGACGCTCGCTGGCGGTCAGGCGGCGATGTTGCTCGTGGGGGTCCTGATCCCGCCCGGGGGCGGCCATGGGAAGCACGGTCCCCGGAGGGATAGGCGGCGCGCCCAGGTCCCAGATCTGGTAGGCGCTCTCGGCGGGACCTTCCGTGGTCGACAAGCCGTAGGGGATGAATGGGCTCGGCACCAAGAGGGGAAGCCCCATGGTACGCGCCGCCACGTGGGAGATCGCGTTCGAGACCTGGGGGTCGTCCAGGGCCACGGTCGACAGCATCCGCTTCGGCATCGAGCCCGGAAGTGGGTCCCGAATCACGTGGGGCGCGTAGGTCGAGCCTTCGGCCACGTCGAACATCGACGCCGCGAGCACCAGTAGGAAATCCCGGTCGATCTTGTCCTCGTACCCGATGGCGAAGAGCGTCTCGAGGGCGGCGAAGTTCGCCGACCGGCGGATCAACATCGGATACGAAATCCCGCCCACGTTGACGACGTACCGTTCCACCTCCGTCGACAAAGCGGCGATGGTGGGGCCGAAGATCGCGCCCTGGCTGATGCCCAAGTAGTAGACCTCATCGCCGATGACGGACGTACCGTCGACCATGAGCTCGGCGAGCTCCTGGCAGCCTCCCGCCTGTCGGAAGCTGCGCACCAAAAGCAGATTGTTGATCACCCCCTGATGGAGGCGTTCGCCCAAGCGAAACGCTTCTCCCCAGTCCAGCAACGCCGGGACCGCGGTGCCGCCCTGGTCCGGAGAAGACATCCCCCACATGTCCGTGGCCAGGTTCACGAAGCCATAGCGCTGGGCGAAGGACCGCTGCCAGCTCGAGCCCGCCTCGCCCCGGCTCCCGAACTGACCGTGGTTGTAGTGGAGGAGCCGGGCCTGGCCGTCCGCCCCATCCGCTGCGACCCCCTCCCGGACCGAGTGGGGGACGATCACTAGGAAGGGGGCCTCCGCGGTGCCGTTTTGGACGATGGCCCCATCCTCGTCCCGGGCGAGGGCGGCGCCGGGCTCCGCGCTCGTCATGTAGAGGGGCACGCGGAAGGTCCCTTCGATGCGGCGCCAGACGTTTTCGTTGTCCTCCGGCGTGCTCTCCTCCACCGAGGTGACCGTGCACTGGGCGCCGTTGTCCTCGAGCCAGGCGAGGGCGCGATCCCGCAGGTCGACCATCGGTCCCCAGATCGTCTCTCCCGAGGCGGTGACGAAATCCCAGGCCACCAAGAGCTCGGACCGATCCACCCCGGCGGCCTCCAGCACGGGGAACACCTCGTCCTCGAAGCGACGCTGCCGTCGCCGAAAGGCCCGGTCCCCGGGACCCGCGCCGCCGTCGCGCAGCGCCTCGAAGTAGGCCGTCGGCGCGAGCTCGGTGCCGTCGACCAGGCGGAGGCCACGGATCGCCGCCACATACCGCTTCCCCTCCTCGAGACGAGCCGCGGGCCGCATGTAGAGGCTGCGCCGCGTCGGGTCTTCCGGGAAGTCCGGCAGGTCGACTTTGTCGAGCTCGGCGAAGTGGGCCACCCGCTCCCCCGTCTCGGCGTCGAGCAGGATGGTTGGGGAGCCGTCTTCCAGGCTCGCCTCGATGCGGTCTTCCCCGACGAGGTTGCCATCGTCGATCTCCCCCGGAAAGAAGGTGATGAGGGAGGTCATCGGGCTGAAGCCGTCGAAGCGCCGATACCAGTCGGTGTCGACGGGCTCGCCGTCTCCGTTCCGGGGCATCGCCTCCGCGGGGAGGGCCATGCGGTAGCCCGTCGCCGTGCTCCCGTCTTCCTCGAGGAAGTGGGTCGACGGAAAGGGCATCGCGCAGTAGTCGTCGAGGAGGTCGTCGCAGGGGGGTCGGGCCGGGGCGCCGCCGCCGCCATCATCGCCGCAGGCGCCGGCGAGCAACGAAGCCGCCCAAAGCATCCGCGGAAGACCGCGGCGAGGGGAAGGCGTCCGGCGGGGGCCAGCCCGGCGGCCGGTAAGATATCGCGTGTGCATAGCCGGCCACCCTAAACCACCCGCGGGGCCGGGGGAACGGTCGGTCTCGTCCCTCCCGGGGAACGGTCGACATTCGTCCGGACCCCGCTCTTGCCGGACGCGAATCCGCGTCGAGAAGAGCGGGGATGAAACCGTGGTCGGCTCGCCCCCATCGGCTCTGGATGCCCGTGCTGGCCGGGGCGGTGCTGCGCTGCGCCGCCCTGGCCGTCCCCGCCGAGCCCGCCTGGGACGGAGTGCTCTACTCCCAGATCGCCGACCAGCTGGTCGACGAGGGGCGCTACACCCTGCGGGGCCTCGACGCGGACCACCCGGACGAGCCCAGCGCGTTCTATCCCGTCGGCTTCCCCGCCTTCCTCGGCGCGCTCCGCTGGCTGGGGGACGGGGCCGAGCCCGTCGGCCGGGCGCTCGTGGCGATCGCGCTCATCCCGCTGACCTTCTGGGTGGCGACGCCGCGCCTCGGCGCCCGCTGCGCCAGCCGCGCCGCCTGGCTCGTGGCCCTCTGGCCCGGAGGCATCCTGATGAGCGCTTCCTACCTGACGGAACCCCTGTTCGGCGCGCTTCTGTTGCTGGCGATCTGGCCCCTCGCGCGCCACGGCCGCGGGGGCGGCCTCGGTCCCGTGGCGGTCTCCGCGGCGCTCTTCGCCCTGGCCGCCTACGTCCGCCCGACCTCCCTCGTGGTCCTCCCCTTCGCCGTCGCCGCCCCCGGCTGGGCGGGGCAGGACGGCCGCGCTCGGCTCGTAGGGACCGCCCGCGCCCTCGGGCTGGCCGCGCTGGTGGCCCTGGTCGTGCTGGCGCCGTGGATGATTCGAAACGCCGTGCTCCTGGGCGCTCCCCTACCCGTCTCGACCAATGGGGGAGCGAACCTCCTCATGGGGACCTTCGGCACCGGGGGCTACGCGGCGATCCCGGACGCCATCGACTGCGAGGGGGCGATGAGCGAGCTCGCCCGGGACCGCTGCCGCCGAGGGCAGGCGCTGGCCCGTATCGCCGACGCGCCGGTCTCCTGGGTCGGTCGGGGGCTGCTGAAGCTCGCCCACACCTTCGGCCACGAGTCCGCCCCCGCCCACTACTTCTTGGACGCGACGGCGACCCCCCGGGAGAGCGCGGCGGGGCTGTGGGCCCTGGGCTCGTCCCGGCTGTTCTACCTGGGGCTGCTCCTCGGGAGCGCCCGGGGCGTGATGGTCCTGGGCCAGAGCGAGCGGGGGCGGCGGACGTTGGCCCTCTGGGTCGCCCCCGTCGCCGCCGTCGCCCTGCTGCACTTCGTCACCATCGGCGGCGACCGATACCACGTACCGCTGGTTCCCTTCCTCGCCATCCT
>DAPKRP010000661.1:0-2773 GCA_031800515.1 Polyangiaceae bacterium LLY-WYZ-14_1
TCGCGGGGGCGACGTTCGTATCGGTCTGGGCCAGATGGGCCCGGAGGAGCCGCAGGTCGTCGACGTCGTCCACGTCGTACCAGGGGGCGAGCAAGCGGGGGAGCCCATGGCTCGGGGCGAGCCGGGCGACCGTCTCGGCGAGGACCGTCTCCGTGGACCAGGCGATCCCGTCGAGGACGCCGGGGGGGATCGGACGTCGAACCCCCAGCAGCGTGTAGCCGCCGTCCGCCGCCGGGCCGAGGGCCGCCGAGGCCGGGGGGGCCGCGGGCACCCCACGGACGTCCGGGCTTCCCCGACCCTCGAGAGCGGCGAAGGCCGCCTCGAGCAACCAGACGGGCAAGGTCGGTGCGTCGCTGCCGACGACCGCCGCGACCGGGGCCTGGGCGAGGCCGGCGTCCAGGGCCTGCCCCATGCGCCGTCCCAGGTCCGCCTCGGGTTGGCGGGCCCGGGGAGCCGGTAGGTGACGGAGGCTCGGGTGGTCCGGGTCCCCAGCTACCCAGAGGGTGACGGTCGCTCCGGGGACGGCGCTGGCGGTCGCCCAGGTGTCCTCGAGGAAGGCGGCGTAGAGCCGGGCCGCCGCCTCCGGTCCGATGGCTCGAGCGAGCCGCGTCTTGACCTGGCCGGGGAGGATCGGGCGGGCGAACACCGCCAGGGCGCGGGGTCCGGCGGGCGGCTTGGGGGTGGCTCGACCTGGCGGGCCTCCGCTCATCGGGCCCGCCTTGGGCGGGCGTAGCGCGCCAGGGTCCAGAGGATCTTGCGGGACGCCCCGAGGGTCCCCCGAACCGTCCCGCTGACCTTCGAGCGACCCACCCGACGGCGGTAGGGAACCGGCACCTCGGCGTGCCTCAACCCTTCCCGGGCCGCTTTGATCTGCATCTCCACGGTCCACCCGTAGTTGCGGTCGACCATCCGGAGACGCTCGAGGGCTTCCCAGCGAATGGCCCGGAAGGGGCCGAGGTCGGTGTACCGAGCGGCGTATAGCCAGAACAGGGCCTGACAGGCGACCGCGTTCCCCAGCCGCTGGGGCAGGGTCAGGGACCCCCGCTCGGCCCCGCCGCGGGCCCGGGAGCCCACGACCAGGTCCGCCTCCCCGCGCTCGATCGGCGCGAGCAGGGCGGGCAGCTCCTCCGGGTGATCCGAGGCGTCCCCGTCGAGGAAGACGACGACGTCCGGAGGATCCCCCCGAAGATGTGCCAGCGCCCGAAGGCAGGCCGCGCCGTAGCCGCGCTCCGGCTCGTGGACGACCTCGGCGCCGCCGGCCCGGGCCACGGCGGCGGTCCGGTCCCGGGAGCCGTTGTCCGCCACCACCACCCGGCGCACCGGGGGTCGGGGGATCGCCTGGAGCACCAGGGGCAGCGCCTCTTCTTCATCCAGGGCGGGGATCACCACGTCGACACGCATCGGAGGGAGGGGTCTCTACCACTCCGCGCCGCCCGGGACTCCCTGGCCACTGCGGTCCCCTTCGGTCACCCTTCGGCGCTCCCATGACCGACGCCGTATCGCCCCGGACCGACCCGCGGAAGACGATCCACTTCGTCTCCCTGGGCTGCGCCAAGAACCGGGTCGACACCGAGGTGATGCTCGGGGTGAGCGACACCCGGGGCTTTCGCCACGTCGACCATCCGGACGAGGCGGAGGTGATCGTGGTCAACACCTGCGGCTTCATCGGACCGGCCAAGGAAGAGTCCATCGACACCATCGTCGAGATGGCCGAACGAAAGGATGGGGGCGCCTGCCGCACCCTGGTCGTCGCCGGCTGCCTCTCCCAGCGCTACGCCGACGACCTGGCCAGGGAGCTGCCGGAGGTCGACCATTTCCTCGGCTCGAGCGACATGCTGGTCCTGGATCGCATCCTCGACCCGACGCAGGCCGCGCCGGAGCGCATGCTGGTCGGCCACCCGGCGGACTGGCTGGTCCGGGCGAGCGACCCCCGTCGGCTTTCCCTGCGGCGCCACGCCGCCTTCGTGAAGATCGCCGAAGGCTGCAATCGCCGCTGCAGCTTCTGCGCCATCCCGGGAATCCGGGGCATGCAGCGCTCCCGACCCATCGACGACGTCGTTCGGGAGGTCGAGGCGCTGGTCGACCAGGGCGTCGTGGAGGCGAACCTGGTCTCCCAGGACACCATCGCCTACGGCCGAGACCTTCCGGGGCGCCCGCGTCTGGCCGCGCTCGTGGAGGCGGTCGCGGCGGTCCCCGGGCTGCGCTGGGTGCGGCTCCACTACCTCTACCCGGAGCGCCTCGACGCCCCCCTGGTCGACCTGCTGGCCCATCACCCCCGGGTCCTGCCCTACATCGACATGCCCCTCCAGCATGCCTCCGACGCGATGCTTCGCCGGATGCGTCGGGGCCACGGCGGCGAGCGGATGAAGCGGGTGGTCGACCGGCTGCGCACCGCGATTCCCGACCTGGTGTTCCGGTCGACCTTCATCGTCGGCCACCCCGGGGAGACGGAGGACGACTTCGAGACGCTCGTGGCGTTCGTCCGCTGGGCCGAGCTCGACCACGTCGGCGCGTTTCTCTATTCCCACGAAGAGGGCACGGCCGCCGGGGAGATGACGGACCTGGTCCCGGCGGCGGTGGCCCGGCGCCGCCACCGGAGGCTCATCGCCACCCAACGGCCGATCAGCCGGCGAAAGCTCAAGGAGAGGGTGGGGACGACGGTCGAGGTGTTGGTCGACGGACCCAGCGACGAAAGCGGCTTTCTGCTGGACGGGCGTTTCTGGGGCCAGGCTCCGGAGGTGGACGGGAAGGTCGTCCTGGCCAACGGACAGGC
>DAPKRP010000662.1:0-4489 GCA_031800515.1 Polyangiaceae bacterium LLY-WYZ-14_1
ACTCCCCGGGGGGAACGGAGCGCCCCGGCCCGCCCGCTGTCGGGGCTGGCCGGGGGAGCGCTGCTCCGGGGGCTCGGGATGCGCGTGGTGGTCATTCGCCCTTCCCCTGCCGCCGGTCCCCACCCCCCGGGCCCGCCGGCACGCCGTCGAGCCGGGCGGCGACCCGGGCCTCGAGGCCGGCGAGGGCGGCCTCATCGGGGCGCTCCAGGTGCACCCCGGCGCGGCCGTCGTCCGGCCGCATCCCTCGCAGGAAGGCGTAGAGCAGACCTCCGAAGCGGACCCGCGGGGGGCCGCTGGTCCCGGCCGCCGTCCCGGGCCCGTCCCCGAGCCGCAGCATGCGAAGGATGCCCAGGGTGTAGAGGTCCGCCTGAAGCCGGTAGCTCGCCTCCACGTGCGCCCGGAGGGCCGCCGGCTCGTAGCTCGGCAGCCGGTCGCTCTTCCAGTCGAGCACGTAGACCCGGTCCCCCACCTGGAAGACCAGGTCGAGGATCCCCCGCACCAGGTCCGACGGGGCCGTCCCCGCGCCCCGGTCGTCGTCGCTCGGTTGGGGCCGCGGATAGAGTAGACGCATCTCGGGAATCGCCTGCGCCACCCCGGCCAGCCCCCGGGGTAGCCGGACCGACGGTGAGCCGTCGGCCCCTGTCGGGTCACCGTCGATTCCCCCGGCGGGCGGGTCGAGCTCGAGGGGGGCCCGGAGCCCGGCGAAGGCGAGCCGTGACGCCGCCGGGATGTGCCGCGGGTCCACCCCGTTCCTCGCGGCCGCGCCCCGGAAGGCGTCGACGACCCCGGGCGCCCGGAGCCAGGCCTCCGGGTCCGCCGCTGCCCCCACGAGCCCCCGGTCGGCGTGCTCGAGGACGTCGTGGAGAAAGAGGCCGACGGCGGTCCCCCCGGGGAGCTCGTCCCGGGGGTCGGGCGGATCCGGCGCGGCCCCTCTCGGCGGCGCGAGACCGGCGGGGTCGGCCCCCTGGGTCTGGTCGGCCTCCTCGGCGTGGTCGGCTTCGGGTGCCGGGCCGGGGAGGTCCCCTCGGGGGTCCTCGTCGACGTCCAGGGCCACCAGCTCCGGGGCGTCCACCACCTCGCCGGCGAAGGGATCCCGGAGGGCGGCGTCCGGGTGCTCCCAGGGCGCCATCGCGCCGGTCCCCTTCGATCCCGCGGCGGCTTTGAGCCCGCTGTAGCTCACGATGGAAAAGCCCCGCCGGCCCTCGGCCAAGGCGGTCAGCTCTTCCCGGGGGACCGCCTGGGCCGCCTCGGCCGCCGCCCGTGGCGCCACGGCCGACGGCAACACCCTCTCAGGTCCCCGCTCTCCGTTCCCGACGGGATGCGCTCGCGTCCCCGGGCCCGAAGCAGCGGGCGTGCCGCGACGGAGCACCGTCGCGTCCTCCGGGAGGGACGGGTCCGGCACGGGGACCGACCGAATCCCCCAGGCGAAGGGATCCTCTGCCTCCTCCTCCGCGTGGTCCCCGCCGTCGCGCCCCGGGGTCGGTCCTGCCCGGGTCTTCCCGGGCAGGAGCGTGGCGAGACGACGCTCGAGGATCCCCTGGATCCCCGTCGGCGCCCGGGAGAGGACCGACCCCTCGGCGCCCCCGGGATCGGCACCGGGGAGGGGGCCGAACCATGGAAGCACCAGCTGCCCCCGGGCCCGGGTGAGGGCCACGTAGAGAAGCCGCTCGTCCTCCTCCCGGGCCTCCTGGGCGATCGCCGTGCGCACCGGCTTCGGCGGCTCCCTTCCGACCCAGGCGGCCCGGCGGCCTTCCTCGTCCCGATAGATGGCGGGGGCGAGCGGCCTTCCCGGGGGCGCGAAGAGCCCGCCGAAGACGAAGACCACCGTCGCCTCGAGCCCCTTCGCCTGGTGCATCGTCATCACCTGGACCGCGGCCTCCCCGGCGTCGGACGTGTGGGGGACCGCCTGCTGCTGGTCTTCTCCCGCGAGCGGGAGCGCCCGGCCGGCGATCAGATCGTCGAGCCGGCGCCGCAGCTCCCCGAGACCGAGCCTTCCCTGTTGGGCTTCGGCGAGCAGCACCTCGGTCAGCCGGCGGTGGATGGCGAGGGCGCGCGCGCCGGCCTCACCGGCCCGCAGGAGCCGCGGGACGGGCCCCCCTGGGCCATCGGTCAGCGCGCGGAAGAAGCGGGGAAGGTCCCCCGCCTGGCCGAGGCGCCGGAGCAGGTCGAAGCGCTCCGCGAGGGGATGGTCCGGGGGGAGGGCGCGGGCCCCGGGCAGGTCTCCATGGGGCACGCCGAACCAGACGGTCCGCAGGGCGAGCAGGCGGCGGGCCGTGTGTCGGGGACGTTCGAGGGCGTGGAGCACGTCCCGGAGCTCCGCCGCTTCCCGGCCCTGGAAGAGCCCGTCCCGCGGAAGGTGTCCGTGGGGCACCCCCTCGGCGTCGAGGGCGGCGGCGACGGTCTCCGCCTCCTCGCCGGTCCGGGTCAGCACCTGGATGTCCCCGGGGGTGAGGGGGCGCCCGGCCCGGTCCGCTGCGCTCCCGTCCCGCCATCGAACCCCCCGGGCGAGGAGCGCGACGATCTCCCGGGCGATGCCCTGGGCGATCGCCCGGCTCGCCTCCGGGGCGTTGAGGCTGCCTTCCGGGGCCGCCGGGCGCAGGACGACCACCGGGGGTAGGGGCCGCCCCTGGGCGTCTTCGAGCCGCAGCCCGGGACGGCCGGGGGTCAGGGGCACGAAGGCGTCCTCCTGGGAGCCGGTGAAGAAATCATCGGCGAGCAGCTCGTTGGTCGCGGCCAGGAGGGCGGGGGTCGCTCGATAGGAGGTGGCGAGCTGGACCAGGGCGGCCCGAGGGGTGCCGAGCACCTGGTCCCGGGCCCGCCGGTAGGTGTGCACGTCGGCGCTCCGGAAGCCGTAGATCGCCTGCTTCGGGTCGCCGATGAGGCGCAGCCGATGACCCTCCCGGCTGGCGAAGAACACCTCTTCGAAGATCCCCCACTGAAGGGCATCCGTGTCCTGGAACTCGTCGACCAGGGCCACCCGATACCGGGCCCGGAGGGCGCGACAGAGAGGGCTCGGCGCTCGGTCGTCCGGGAGGGGCGCCACCGCCTCCCGAACCCGGCGGACCAGGTCGTCGAAGTCGACCTCTCCCCGGGCCGCCTTCTCCGCCTGGGCCCGGGCCTCGACCCGCTGGAGCAGGCCGGGGAGCAGCGCGGCCCAGGGGGACGACGGCCGGAACCCGGGCTCGGCGAGCAGCCTGGCGAGCCCCCGCAGGGCCTGCCCCCGGGGATCTCCCGCGGCGGCCGCGAGCTTCTCCTGTAGGTAGGGCAGGTGCTGGGTGGCCTTGGTCGCCGGCGTCCGGGCCCAGGCATCGAAGGCCTCCCGTACCTCCCCGGGGGGGACGCCCGGGCGCCGGGCCTGCTGCGCGACCTCCCCCAGGGCGGCCAGGGCGTCGAGGCAGCGCTGGCGGACGTCCCTGCGCATGGTGCGGGTGAGGGCCGCGGCGACCCGACGCTCCAGGATCTCCCAGTCCGGAAGCCGCCGGAGGGCGGCGATTAGGGCATCGTCGGAGACCTCGCCGACCAGCCGCCCGGGTTCGGTGGCCCAGGCGTCGACCGCCGCGATGAGCTCCTCCAGCCGCTGGCCGTGATCGTCGAGCACCGCGAGGAGAGGGCCCCGGAGGGGGTCCGGGGGGGCGCCGGAAGGGGTCGGCTCGGCGAGGATCCGGCGTAACTCCTCCCGGAGGGCCCGGCTGCGGACGCGGCGACCGTCGACCAGGGTGGTGGACAGCCGGTGCCCGCTCGCGAAGGCCTCGTCCCCGAGAACCCGCTGGCAAAACGCGTGGATGGTCGCGATCGGCGCCCGGTCGAAGCCCGCCAGCGCCTCCCGGATCCGCTCCCGTGCCGACGCATCGAGGGTCCAGGCGGGCCCCTCGGCGGGGTCGACGTCTTCGTCGCCGGGGTCGAGGGCGTCGAGGCGAAGAAGAAGGGCACGGATCCGCGCGCGCATCTCCCGGCTCGCCTTGTCGGTGAAGGTCAGGACGAGCACGGCGTCGAGGGGCGTCCCCCGGAGGAGCTCGTCGACCACCAAACGCTCGAGGGCGTAGGTCTTGCCGGTGCCTGCCGAGGCCTCGACCACCCCGTGGCCGGTCCGGGGGACCTGGTCCAGGAAGACGGGTCGGCGAAAACGGTGGACGTCCGTCGCCGTCATCGCGGCTCCGGCAGGGTCAGGTGGGCGAGGTAGGGGCCGACCCGGCGGGCCTCCACCGATGCGATCTCCGCGGTGCTCGGGACCCGTGCCTCCGCCGCCTCCGGGAAGGGGCCGAAGCGGCAGGCGCCCGCGCCGTCGAGGTCGACGATGGCGCGCTGCACGGCCCGGGCATCGTCTCCCGGGCCGGCCTCGGCGAAGGCTTCGATGGGGAGTCGGAAGTCGTGGGGCCCCCCACCGAGGAGGTCTTCCACGAGCTGGGCGAGGTATCGGCGGGCATCCCCCGGGGAGACCGGGGCCAGGGAAAGCAGGGTCGCGCTCCGGGCCTCTTGGCCGTCCGTCCCC
>DAPKRP010000663.1:0-9168 GCA_031800515.1 Polyangiaceae bacterium LLY-WYZ-14_1
GAAGCGGCTGCCCCCGCGCCCCCGACCCTCGTCCCCCACCTGCGGCCGGACCCGGAGTCCTTCGTCCCGGTCTTCCCGATCCCCGAGGAGGACGGGACGGGGTCCTCTCCCGGGGCGCCGTCGGCGCCGGAGCCCGGGACCCCGCCGGTCGACGACGGGGGGGGCACGGCCCCGGACCCGGACCCAGGCCCCGGTGACCCGGCGGTGGATCCCCTCCGCGTCTACTGGTTCCCCGACGGGACCGCTGCACGCCCGAGCCTCGACGCCGCCGACGTCGTCTACGTGGGCATGGAGATCGTCGAAGGGGCCTGCGTCTTCGGGGACCCCGGGCGGGACCGGGAGCGCATCCGAGAGCTGGTCGACGCCACCTCGGCGGCCATCCACGTCGGCATCGACCCCTTCTCGAGCGGCCTCGGCCTCTACCGCCCCTTGGACGAGAGCGAGGCCCGGAGCATGGCGGACGGTTGCATCGGCCTGCTGAGCGGCCTGCCCATCGTCGGGATCGAGATCGTGCTTCCCCAGGTCGTCCTCGACGCACCGGCGGCGGACCTCTACGACGCCGAGGGGGCCGCGATCCGGGACCTCCTCTGGGCCTTCGCGGGAGAGCTGTCCGACGGGCTCGAGCTGTCGATGTCGGTCCCGGCGGGCTTCGACCCGAGCCTCGTCCTCGACGACGCTGCCGAGGACCTGCTCGACCATCTTCAGATCGGCCGTTCCGAATAGCGGACCTTTTCCGCTGTCCTGACGGGCTCCTGCCGCGCCGTCCTCCCAGTCCGGGAGGGCGGCGCGCTGCCGTTCGGGGACCGGCCTGGTCCCGCCAGGTCCGGCGCACTATGTCCTCCCGGTGACGGGCGTCCTGAGCCGGGTGGACCGGGAAGCGCGACGCGACGCGCTCGTGGCCTTCGCCACCCTTCTGCTGCTCATCGCCGGACACACGGTCCTCGAGACCGCCCGGGACGCTCTGTTTCTGGCGTCGATCCCCGCGTCGAAGCTTCCCATCGCCTACCTGGCGGTCGCGGCCCTGGCCTTCGCCGCCACCACGCTCCTCGACCGCATCGGAGACGGGCATCGACGGGCGACCTTGGTCGGGTGGCTCCTGGGCTCCGCCGTCCTGACGGGCCTCTTCTTCGCCATCGTCGATGGCGTGAGCAGCACTTCGCTCTACGCGCTCTACGCCTGGGGTGGGGTGCTCACCACGGTGGTGCTGACCCGCTTCTGGGGGCTGCTCGCCGCACGCTTCACCGTGGTCCAGGCCAAGGCCGTCTATCCCTTCATCGGCGCCGGCAGCGTCGCCGGGGCCCTCGCGGGAACGGGGCTTGCCGGACTCCTCACCACCACCTTTCAGGTCGAGGGCCGCTGGCTCCTGCTGGTCTCGGCAGGCCTCCTCGCCGCCTCCGCGCTGATCCCCCTCGGCCTCGGCCGCCGGGAGGACGACGATCCGGGCGACGACGACGACGGCGCCGGGAACGCGCAGGAGGAGACGAGGCGGGGCCCGAGGGCCGGGGCGGATGGGACCCCGGAGGGCTGGAGCTCGTCGCCGACCCCCACGAATCCGATGCTCCTCGCGGCGCTGCGCCGGACCTACCCGCGTCGGGTCGTGCTCGTGGTCGTCCTGTCGGCGGTGACCCTGACGGTCGTCGATTTCGTCTTCAAAGCCACCGTCGCCGAGGCGGTCCCGGCCGAGGACCTCGCCGCCTTCTTCGCCCGGGTCTACTTCGGCCTCAACCTCCTCTCGCTCCTGGCCCAGCTCCTTCTGGTGCGCGTCGCGGTCCGGCTGTTGACCGTGACCGGCGCCCTCACCGTCCTTCCGGCGCTTCTGGTCGGCGGCTCCGTCTTCTTCGCCCTCGCAAGCGGGGTCTGGGCCGCCCTGGCCCTCAAGGCGGCCGATGGGGCCCTGCGCCATTCCCTCCACCGCACCGCCGTCGAGCTGCTCTACGTGCCGATGTCGCCGGCGGTCCGAAACACGGTGAAGACCTTCGCCGACGTCGTCGGCCAGCGGGGTGGCCAGGCTCTCGCTTCCCTGGCCCTCCTCGGTGCGTTCGCCATCGGGGTCGACGTCCTCACCCAGGACGTCGCCATCGTCGTCCTGGCCGTGCTCTGGATCGGCCTGGCCTTGATGCTTCGGGGACCGTACTTCGACCTCTTCCGCAACACCCTCCAGGAGGAAGCGCGCCGGGTCTACCAGGGCTTTCCGGACCTCGACCGCAGCTCCCTCGAGGCGCTCATCGCGACCCTCAATAGCGTCAACGATCGGGAGGTGTTGGCCGCCCTCGACTCCCTCGAAGGCGAGGGAAAGGTCCGCCTGGTTCCGGCGCTCATCCTCTATCACCCCTCCCCGGAGGTGGTCGTCCGGTCCCTCGAGCTGCTCGCCGCCCACGACCGCCGGGACATCCTGCCGATCACCGACCGGCTCCTCGACCCCCGGGGAGACCACCCACCGATGGTGCGGGCGGCCGCCCTCAGAGCGCGCATCCTCCTCGAGGCCAGCCCGGGCCTGCTGCGCTCGTTTCTCGAGGACGCTTCGAGCGACGTTCGGGCGACGGCCCTCGTCGGACTGGCCGCCCGGTTCGGGGACCGGCTGGACGAGGGCCTCGACCGCCTCTGGTCCGTCGTCCGAGGAGGGGACCGGGACGCCCGGCTGGCCGCCGCTCGGGCGATCGCCCACCGCCCTTCCCCCGTCTTCCACGAGCTCGTCCTCGCCCTCTCCGGGGACGACGACCCGGAGGTCCGAAGCGCATCCCTCGACGCGATGCGGGCCGACCCGGACCCGGTCTACGAGCCTCGCCTTTGCGCCTTGCTGCAGTATCGGGCCACCCGGCCCCGGGCCCGGGCGGCGCTCGTGGCGCTGGGGGACAGCGCCTTCGACACCCTGACCCGAGCCCTCGACGACCCATCTCGGCCCACGGCGGAGCGCCGGCACGTCCCGCGCACGTTGATGTTGTTCGATCCGCCGAGGGCGGCGCGGGTGCTCCTCGACCACTACCCGAGCGAGCCGGACCGGATCGTTCAGCACAAGATCCTGCGGGCCCTGGCCTACCTGCAGCGAAAGGACCCGCGGGTGGACCTGCGCCGTTCGGACCTCGAGCCGCTGCTCCTCCGGGCGGTCGCCCAGGCCCTCGCCTTTCGGGACGAGCGGCTCGCCCTCGAGCGGGGGGCCGCGGCGGACGACCGGGTCGAAAGCCGCTTCCATCGCCTCCTCGTCCGGCTCCTTCGAGACCTCGAGCATGCTCGGGTGGAGCAGGTGTTCTCCCTGCTCGCCCTGTCCCATCCCGACGAAGACGTCCGGGCGATTCAGCGGGGGCTTCGAAGCCATCGGCGAGGGGTGCGGGCCAGCGCGACGGAGCTTCTCCAGCACTTGCTCGACGGCGCCCTGCGGGACGTCTTCATCGCCCTGGTCGACCTGGACGAGCCCGACCCGGAGCGTCCCCTCCGCCTGGGGACCGCCTACTACCTGCCCCGGGATCGGCGGTACGCGGAGGTGGTCGAGGACCTGCTCGACGACGCCAACGAAGCGGTCCGCAGCCTCGCCGTCTATCAGGTGGGGGTGCTGGGCATGCGCGAGCTGCTGCCGGAGATCCGGTCGATGGAGGCCCGGCGCGGAGGGTTCTTGGCGGAGGCGACGCGCCGCGTCCAGGAACAGCTCGCCAGCGTCCGACCGCCGGTGGCGGAGGCGTCGTCCTGATGAGGCTTGGGAACGACATCCAGGACGCGCGCTTCGTCGGCCCCCACGAGCGGCTGCTGTTTTTGCGCAGCCTTCCCCAAGCGGTGTTCGAGGACCCGGACTTTCAGATGGCCTTCGCCCTGCGGCTGCGGGAGCGGACCTTCCGGCGGGGAAGCGTGCTCTCCGCCGAAGGCGAACCGCCCCGAATGGTGCACTTTCTGGTCGAGGGGCGGGTGACCCTGCGCCGCCGGGGTCACCTGTTGATGACCGTCGAGCCGCCCTTCGCCGTCGGCTTCCTACACACCCTCGCCCAGAGCGGCGAGTCGGTGGAGATGCGGGCGGAGGAAGACACGATCACCCTGGCCATGAGCACCGACGAGATCTGGGTCTTCCTGGAGGAAAACTTCGGATTTCTGAGGAGCGCCTTCAGCATCAGCGCCAAGCAGCTCGCCGAGGCCCAGCACGATCTGGAACGGCGCGGGCGGATGGACCGGGAGCCGGCCCAGGCGGGTCCCGAGCCGACGGACGAGCCCCTCGACCTCGTGCAGCGCATCGAGATCCTGACCGGGCGGGGGCCCTACGCAGAAGCCGCCCTCGACGCGGTCGTCGACCTCGCCGAGGCGGCGGAAGAACGGCGCTATCCGGCGGGCGACGTCCTGTGGTCCGAAGGGGAGGCGTCTGCCTACGGCTGCCACCTGGTGAGCGGGATCGTGCGCTGTCGGAGTCGGGACGGTCAGGTGAGCTTCCGCTTGGGCGCCGGGGACGTCATCGGTCATCTGGACGCCTTCGGGGGGCTCCCCCGGCGCTACGATGCCGTCGCGGAGACGCCCCTTCTGGTGCTCCGCATGGACACGGAGACGATCTTCGACGTGCTCGAGGAAGAGTTCGCTCTGGGTCAGTCGTTCCTCGGGTTCATGAACCGTATTCTCCTCGATCTCTACGAGAAGCTCGCCAGGGTCGAAGAGGAAGAAGCCGGACGACCGGGCCAGCGGAAGACGGCGCACCCTGCCTGAGCCGGGCTCAGGTGATGGTCCAACCGCCGTCGACGACCAGGGTGGCGCCGCTCAGGTAGCTCGCTTCGTCCGATGCCAGGAACACCGCCGCCCCGGCGATCTCTTCCGGCTGGGCGTGGCGCTTGAGCACCGTCCGCTCGACGATCTCGCCGTGGGTGGCCTCGTCGTCGAGCAAGGCGGTTGCCAGGCGGGTTTCGACGAGGCCGGGGGCGATGGCGTTCACCCGGATGCCGCTCGGTCCGAGCTCCGCCGCGAGCGTCTTGGTCATCGACAGGAGGGCGGCCTTCGTCGCGCCGTAGGCGACCTGATTTGGCGTCCCGAGGAGCCCGGCCACGGACGAGACGTTGATCAGGCTGCCGGGGGCCTTTCGGTCCATCAGATGGCGGGCCACGTGCTGGCTCAGGCGAAAGGGTCCCCGGAGGTTGACGTCGAAGGTCTTCTCCCAGGCCCCCCACTCGATCTCCAAGCTGGACCCGAACCAGGGATTGGTGCCGGCGTTGTTGACCAGGACGTCGATCTGACCGAAGGCGTCGAGAACGCGGGCGACCAGGGCGGCGTTGTCCTCGGCCTTTCCCGCATGGCTGGGAATGGGCAGCGCTTCTCCGCCCTCGGCGCGGACCGCGTCCGCCACCGCCTCGAGGGCGTCTGGCTTTCGGGCGGAAAGCGCCACCCGTGCCCCCGCCCGGGCCAGCCCCCGGGCGATGGCTTCCCCGATCCCGCGACTCGCCCCGGTTACCAGAGCGACCTTCCCGGCCAGCCGTTCGGTCATGGCCGGGAAGGTACACCCGTCTCAGGCGAGGTCGAAGAGCAAGACCTCGGCGGGATCCGGGCCGAGCCCCGTCATGGTCACGCGATCGACGTCGCCCACCGCAGCGCCATCCCCCGCGTCGAGCCGCTCGCCGCCGAGCTCCACGGCGCCCCGGGCCACCTGCACCCAGGCGTGGCGCCCGGGGGCGAGGTCGTGGGTCAGGGACCGATCGGCTTCGAGGAGGGTGCCGTAGACCCGGGCGTCGGTGTGGATCGACAGGGCGCCGTCGACCGTCAGTCCAAGAAGTGGCAGCGGACGGCGAAGCCTCCGTCCCGGATCACCTGGCCCGAGCAGGTGGAGCCGCACTCTTCCGCCACCTTGTCCCGACCGACCCTGGCGTACTCGACCTCCCGCTTGCTCTCGGTTTCACCGATGCTGCAGCGGTAGTCGACGGGTTGGCCCACGGGACAATCGATGCTGCACCCCTGGGTCAGCGTGTCCCAGCACAGCGGGGGATCGTCCGGGGTCCCGTCCTTGTTCTCGTCGCAGCAGGGCTCGCCGTCGCAGGTTCCGGGTCCCCGGGTGCAGCTCCGGCTACCGCAGGTCAGAGACAGCTCGGCCAGGGTGGTCCGGTTGCCGCTCAGGTAGACCGTGGTTAGGCGCTGGAGGGTCCGGGAGGCGGCGAAGATGGCCTCGGCGGTGGCGACCCGGGCGGGCTCCCCGGCGGCGCAGTCCCCGGGGGCGATGACCATGCCGGCCAGCTCCCGCGTCATCCGGTCGAAGACGAGGCCGCCGCGGGAGCCGAGATCCGTCGGGGCCCGCAGCTGCTCCTGGTCGCCGGCGCGCCGCCAGGACCCCTCACCCACCTGGAGCGGCTTGCCGGACCGGTGATGAAGCAGCAGTCGGTTCCGCCGCAACCGCGGGAGCCGGGAGGTCCGCCGATCTTCTGGCCGGTCGACGCGCACCTGGCCCCAGCGGGCTCCGGGGTCGCCGGCCACCCGCAGGAAGACGAGCTCGAGGTCGTCCGTTTTGGCGTGCTCGACGAGCTCGACGATCTCCCGGATGTCGAGCTCGGCCTTGGCCGGCACGTTGCCGGAAGCATCCTTGATCCAGCCGAAGACCGCCTTCCGGGCCCGGGCGGCCTGGCGAAGGGCCGCCGGGTCGGGGGCGTCCATCGCGCTCAGGCAGTCCCGGGGGGCCATCAGGATGTCCGTCGCCACCAGGGTCCCGCTGCAGGCGGTGTTCGGGTCGACCTGCCCCGGGTCGCATTCCCCGTCGTCGCCGACGGGGCAGAGGAGGGCCATCGCCTGGCCTCCGTGGGCGATGAAGCGCCCGAGCATGCCGCCCCGTTCCTTGCCGTAGACCGCCGCGTCCCCCTGCGGCTGTTGGTCGCAGAAGGGGCCCCGTTCCCCCGGGTCCGGGTCTTCGCCGGGCCCCTCCTTGGTCGCGGGGGCGGTGGTGGCGCTGGTGGCCTCCGCCCGGGGGGTCGCCGATTCGGGCTCTGGGCTTTCCTTGGGCCCGCAGGTGCACCCTCCCAGCGGGACGAGCCCGGTGACGGCCATCGCAAGCATCCACGTCTTCCAACGCATCGCGGTTCTCCTTCCAAGCCTGGGGCGCCGGGGCCCCGGCGCCGTCGTCCACGTCATCGCAGGGCCACCGCCACCACGACGGCGAAGCCGCCCTCTTCCACCCGCACCTGGGTCGATTCGGTCTGCCCCCGGAGACGCGCCCGCACCTCGTGAAGCCCCGCCGGGACGCGCCGCCGCTGAAAGGCGAGGTTCGCCGGGAGGGTGGCCCAGCTCCGGGTGTCCGGGACGTCCGCGGCGGTGAGGGCGGCCTGGGTTCCCAGGCTGAGGAGGACGCCGACCGGCTGGTCCCGGCCGGCGGCGCTCTGGGCGACCTGTCCTGCGGCCACCCGGGTCAGGAGCCGGACGATCGCCGAAGCGACGACCGCCCCGCGCTCCCGCTCCCAGGCGTCGAGCACGAGCTCCTGAACCGGGTAGACGTCCTGGGGTCCCAAACCCGCACCGTCGACGAGGACCTCGGGCCGGTCGTAGGGGCCCCCCGCGGGCGCGAGCTCCGGATAGTTGACCCAGGTCACCAGCCCTTGTCCCGCCAGGCGGCGGGCGGTGCGGCTCCGCTCCGGTCCGAGCCAGACCCCGGCATAGGTGAGGGCCAGGCCGATGGGGATCCGCTTCGCCACCTTCGGGGGAACGCGGCCGTAGAGGCTCACCACCAGAAGCTCCCCGCCGGCACCGCCCGGGGCTGCCGGGACGCCCCCGGCGCGGGCCGCCGCCGCCTCCAAGGACGCCGTGCGGACCCCGCTTTTCTCGAAGAGCTCCGCCACGGGCCGCTCCAGGGTGGTGAAGTCTTGCGCGGCGAGGGCCTCGTCGTAGTAGCGCAGGGCCTCGTCCGGCCTCCCCGCCCGTTCGTGGGCGAACCCAGCCAGGTAACTCCCGGCTCCGAGGAGGGCGCGGCCCAGGCCTTCGTTCCGCTCGACGAAGTCCTGCATGACGGTGAGACGCCGGGCTTCCACCAACGCTCCCTGGAGGTCCTGGCGGGCCAGGTAGCTCACGAGCTGCATGGTGGGGATCAGCAGCTTCTCGTAGCTCGGCGCCTTGTAGGGGCCGGAGGCGTCGCTGAAGAGATAACGACCCACCTCGTCCAAGGTGTCCCGACTGAAGTCGAGGAGCTGAATCGCCTCGTCGGCCACCTCGAGGTCTCGGGAGGACGCCTCCCACCGCGCCAGCGACTGCTGAACCATCCCGCGGTCGAGAAGCAGGACCGCATCGTCGCCCACCACGTCGTTCGGCAGGGCGTCCCCGTCGGAGACGTTCATCCGATCGTTCAGTCGCGCGAGAGCGACCTGGGGCTGTCCCTCGTCGAGGGCGTCGAGGGCGGGGCGGACCGTATCGGAAAAGCTCGCGCAGCCCGAGGCGGCGGTTGCCGCGACGCCGACGGTCCAGAGGCCGACGACGGCGGACGCCACCCCGGGACCCCCCCGGAGGGGCGCCGGGTCCCCGCCGGCATCCGGCACTCGGGCGAGGTCGACCTGCATCGTCCCCCCGTCAGCTGGCCGATCCGCCCGGGCTCGGCGCCCGGGAGACGACGATGGCCTTGGTCGCCGTCGCCCGGGCTTGGAAGA
Source organism: Polyangiaceae bacterium LLY-WYZ-14_1 (assembly GCA_031800515.1). GTDB lineage: Bacteria > Myxococcota_A > Polyangia > Polyangiales > DAPKRP01 > DAPKRP01. The sequence continues at coordinate 8,568 of DAPKRP010000663.1, forward strand.
CGATCTCCGAGGTTTCGACCGCCAGGATCTGGACGAAGAGGGTGTACTGGACCCGTCGGGCGTTCTCCGCCCGTTCGTCGTTGGCATAGAGGCGGCCGGTCACGACGTAACGGGCGCCGAGCTGCCGTCCCCAGCTCGCCACCTGGGACGAGTCGAAGGCGCCGGAGGTGTTCTGCCGCCGCACCTCGTCGATGAGGTCGGGCTGGGTCTGGATGTCGATCACCCGAACGCGCCCGGAGTTGACCAGGCGGGTCTGGAGGTCGCTGGCCAGGGTGCCGAGCTGGGACTCGAGATGCTGGGTGGTCTCGTTCTGGAAAGGCAGGATGGCGACCGTCGGCCGCCCTTCCTCCGCCCACCGCTGCTGGACCGCCGCCGTGTCGAGCTGAGGGACGATCTCACCGTACATGCGGTCGAGATCCGCCCGGTCGAGGCCGGTGCTGACCGCTGCCTGGTCCAGGCCGGGAGCGTCCGTGTCCCGGACCGCTCGGGGCGTGCCGCCGCAGCCGGCGGTGGTGACCCAGATCAGGGTGAGGGGTACCAGCACCCCGAGTGCCGCCCACGGCGGGGCGGCCCGGCGGCCCGTCGGCCGTCCGGCGGGCGA
>DAPKRP010000664.1:0-6713 GCA_031800515.1 Polyangiaceae bacterium LLY-WYZ-14_1
CCGCCCCGTCGTCGGACGCCAGCGAGGCCGGCGACGAGGGAGCGACCACGGGAGCCCGGCGGGTCGCCCCGGCGCCGGCTCCCCCGCCGACGGCAGGTCCGGCCATCGCGACGCCCTTCTCCCCGGATGACCCCTATCCGCCCCCGGCTCCCGATCTTTCCGACGAGCACCGCGGGATCTGGGAAGAGCTCGGGGAACGGTTGCAGGGCCTCGACAACAAGACCTACTTCGAGATGTTGGGCGTCGACGAAAACGCCGACGACAAGGCGGTTCGAGACCGATACTTCGAGGTCGTCAAGAAGTTCCATCCGGACCGACTGCCCCCCGCCCTCCAGCCGATCAAGGCCCACGCCGAACGCCTCTTTCGCCATGCGACGGAGGCCCGGGATACCCTCTCGGATCCGGAAAAGAAGATCCGGTATCAGCGGCAGGTGCGGGCCGGCGGCGGCACCCCGGAGACGGACCGCCAGATCTCGAACGTCCTGCAGGCCGCCAACCTCTTTCGGAAGGCCGAGGTCATCGCCCGACGGCGTGATTGGGGCGGGACCATCGAGCTGCTCGACGAAGCGATCCAGCTCTCGAACGAAGATCCGGATGCCTTCGCCCTCAAAGCCTGGGCGATCCTTCAGCGGGACTCGGGCTCTCCGGATCTTCCCGTCGACGAGATCCTTCGTTTGCTCGACCGGGCCCTCGAGCTCGACGAATATCACGAGCGCGCCCACTACACCCGGGGCCTACTGTTCAAACGCCAGGGCCACGATCACTACGCCCTCTGGCATTTCCAGAGGGTGGTCTCCGCCAACCGACGGCACCTCGACGCGATGCGGGAGGTGCGGCTGGCCGAGATGCGCGGGGTGAAGCCGAAGAAGCCAAGCCCCAGCAAGGCGAAGATCCTGACCTCGATGCTGCCGCCGTCGCCCACCGCCCCGCCACCGAGCCCGGGACCGCCGACCACCACCAGCACCGGCGGTCTTTTCTCCCGCTTCTTCGGGGGTCCCGGCGGCAAGAAAAAGCCCTGAGACCGAGCCGCGGAGCCGAGGCGGGCGACCTAGAGGCGCCGCTCAGCGGAGCACGAGAGGCGTGCTCGAGGTCGCCGAGACCTCGGCCCAGGCGGTGTCGACCCCGTCGGCGGGGAAGGTCTGGGCCTGCACCCGCCGGACGACCAGACGGGCTTCCCCGGTCGGCTCGAGCCAGCGAAGGACCTCTCCCGGCACCCGCAGCATCCCCTCGTCGGTGGCAGCACAGACGATGCCCTGGGTCTCCCCCTGGACCTCGACCTCGATGGCTGCGCCCCGGTCCGGGGTGCCTTCCCCCGCTGGAACCCAGCGGGCGACGAGCCCCTCCGCCCGGTCGACCCCGGCGGCGAGGCGGTCCATCTCGAGCAGGCGAGGGGCCGTCGGCCAGCGCAGCTCCGTGTCGAAGGGCCCGACGTCATCGCCTCCCCGGCCCCGCAACAGGACCGTCGGGGAGGGTGCCCCGTCGGGCGGCGCGCCCGGTCGGAAGGGGAGCACCCCGCCGACGCCGCCGGACAGGTTTTCTCCGTAGAACCAGCCGGCCACGACGGGACCGCCGAGGGCGCCGCCGAGCTCTGGAAAGATCCGCGGCGGCGCGGTGGCGGTCGCCGGCGTCGGGTCATCCCGGTCCAGGGTCAGGGGACCGGCGGAGAGGAGGTCCACCTGGGCCCCGTCCCCGAGGTCGCCGAGGAGCGCGCCGTCGGTGAGGGTGCAGGCGCCCGCGTCGAGGCGGGGCCGGCCGGTCAGGAGCTCGAGCACCGGCCGGGGCTCGACGCGCCGGGTACGCACGAAGGCGGCGGTCAGCCGGCCCGTCCCTTCCCGGGGATCGGCGTTGAGGGCGACCAGGCCGAAGGAGGCGGCGGCGTCTTCCGCAGGGAGGGCGGTCCCATCCGGCCCCTGGCCGCAGGCGACCAGGCCGAGCACGACCGCGGCCAGGCCGCCCCGGACCGCGAATCCGCGGCGGAGGCGGCCCGACCGTCGCCCGGGAGAGGGGGCATCGGAAGGTCGGCCGGCGGCCATGAGGCGCAGCCTAGCACCGAGGGGCCGACCGTGCGCCGAAGTCCGCAGGCCGTTCAGTCCGGACCTTCCACCGGGGTCTGTCGAGGCTGCCGCAGACCATAGAGACGCCCGTCCTCGCTGCCGACCAGCAGGGTGCCCTCCGGCGTGAGGACCGGCGCGGCGTCCACGTCGCCGGCGGTCGGGACCACCCACCGAAGGGCTCCGGCGGGGGTCAGGCCGTAGATGTAGTCGTCGTGGGCGCCGAAAAAAACGGCCCCCGCGGCGTCCACCAGGGGACCGGAGGCGACGCCGATCTCCGGTGTATCCGCCAGGGTGACCCGGAAGCTCCAGCGCTCGGACCCGTCCTCCCGGTCGAGGCAGACCACCCGGGGGCGGGGTCCGTAGACGCCGGCGAGGGGGTGCCCTTCCCGGGTCAGGCCGAGGGGCGCCCGGACGTAGCCGTCCACCGCCGCGGCCCAGCGGAGGGTCCCGTCCCGACGCAGGGCGTGCACGTGGCCGTCGTCGCTCCCCGCGTAGATCGACCCGTCGTCCCCGAGCACCAGACTCCCGTCGACGTCCCCGCCCGTCCGATAGGACCAGCGAAGCCGGCCCTCCGGATCGATGGCGTAGACGTGATCGTCCTGAGACCCGACGTAGCTGGTCCCATCGGCGTCGACAGCCGGGGTCGTGAACACCTTTTCCTCGGCGGCGAAACGCCAGTCGACGGTACGGTCCGGGGCGACGGACCAGACGGTCCGGCCGGCCGCGAAGCGGACCGATGCGCCCCCGGGGGCGGGAGTGATGCCCGTATCGAGCTCGGCGCCGACGTCGAGGTGCCAGCGTTCCTCGCCGTCGCGCCGGGCGAGGGCGTGGAGGCGGCCGGCATCGCTCCCCACCAACACCAGCTCACCGACCACCAGAGCCGTCGACCAGACCGGTCCGCCGAGGGGCCGGGTCCAGAGCGAGCGTCCCCGGGCGTCGAAGGCATGGAACGTCCCCGCGTGGTCCCCCAGGAAGATCCGTCCGTCCTCGTCCACCACCGCCTGCGCGGTGATGCGGGCGCCGAGCTCCGCCTCGAAGGCGAGCTCGGGCGAGACGGGTCCGACGTGGGCGCTGCGCCCCGTGTTCCGGCGGTCGCCCCGGAAGCTCTCCGGGGGGCCAGGCCTCGGACCGTCCAGGGGCAGGGCCGGCGCGGCGGGCTCCGGGGACCGGTCGGAACCCCGGCGGGCCTCGCGGACCGGCCCTTCGGGCGCGGGCGGCGGACCGGGGCGCACGAGCCAGAGGGTCACCGCCGCGATGAGTCCCGCGGTCCAGAGGAGGGCGACGGCAAGGCGGGGAGGCACGGCTTCGGCACCGTTGTTCCACCGTCCCCCGGGAGGAAGCAAGGCGTCCCCCGACCGGCGCCCGTCGACGGCTCGCCGGGCGGCCGGCGATTACCCCGCCCCACCGGGCCCGAGACCTGGGCCGGTTCTCCCCGGCACGGGGCGCGCAGTCCCGGCGGGCGATGCACATGGCGAACGCAGGCGGGCGGGAGGCCCTGCTCTTCGCAGGGGCCGAATCCCTGGACGATGGATCGCTTCTCGCCGTGGTTCTGGGTCACGGGGCGGCGGGACGTTCCGCCCGGCGGGTCGCCGCGGACGTGCTCGCCCTCGCCGGCGGGATGCACGGGCTCGGCCGGCTCGAGCCGGCGGCGCTCCGCCGCGTCCCCGGGGTGGGACCCGGGCAGACCGCCCGGATCCTGGCTGCCCTCGAGGTCGGGCGTCGCGCGACCGCGGTACCCCTCGACCCGGGGACCCCGATCCGATCCAGCCGGGACGTCGTCGCCGCCTTTCGCCCGCGCCTCGTCGATGCCCGGGAGGAACGGTTCTATGCGGTTCCCGTCGACGCCCGGCACCGACCCCTGCGGGTGGTCGAGGTCGCCCGGGGCGGCCTGGCCTCCTGCCCGGTATCCCCGGCGGACGTCTTTCGGCAGGTGCTCGGGGCCGCCGCGGCAGCGGTGGTGCTGGTCCACAATCACCCGAGCGGAGCCCCGTCCCCGAGCCGGGAGGACCAGGCCTTCACCACCCGCATGGTCCGCGCCGGCGCCCTCCTCGGGATCGAGGTGCTCGACCACGTCATCGTCGGCCGGGAAGGGGATTTCAGCTTCCTCGATGCGGGTTGGCTCCCCCCGGCACCCGGGGCCGGGGATGGCGACGAGGGGGTCGGCTCTGCTTGACACCCCCCGGGGCGCGTGCTTTTTTTCGCGGCCTCGCGCGGACGGGCGGGCCTACCGGTCCGTCGCTTCGCCCCGGCGCAGGTCGCTCGGAACGCTTGGAGACAACGTCGTGAAGCGCACGTATCAGCCCCACCGGACCCGACGGCTCCGCACCCATGGCTTTCGGGCGCGGATGAAGACCAAGCATGGGCGCCAGGTCCTGGCCCGACGGCGCCGCAAGGGCCGCCGGCGCCTGGCCGTCACCGTCTACCAGAAGTGATCCGGAGTCTCCCGTAGGTGATCCGGACAGTCAGGATGCACCGGACGGAAGCGATGAATCGGACCCCGGCCGCGACTCGCATCGGGGGGACCCGCCCGCCAGCGGCGGCCTGAGCCGGACGACCCGCCTTTCACCGCCGTCCCGGGAACGCTTCCGCAAGGCCGACCGCCTGCGTAAGCGGTCCGAGTTCACCGCGGCTCGATCCCAGGGGCGACGGGTACACACCCGCCATTTCGTGCTCCTCGCCCTCCCCGACGCCGAACGACACCCGGTCACCGTCCGTCCCCTCCGCCCGGAGGCGACCCGCCTCGGCGTCACGGTGACGAAGCGGACGTTCAAGCAGGCGGTGCGCCGAAATCGGGTCAAGCGGGTGCTTCGGGAGGTCTTCCGCCGGAACCGGGCGCTCTTTCCCCCCGGCATCGACCTCGTGATCATCGCCAAGGCGGGCGCCGACGCCCTCTCCTACCAGCAGGTGCGGGACGAGCTCGCCCAGGTTTCCCGGGCGCTCCACCGCGCCGTGACCGCGCCGGCCCCCCGGCACCGGGGCCCTCGCGATGGGGGCAAGGCGGCGAGGCGGGGCGCCCCGGACCGGTCCGCCCACCCGGCGCGGAAGGAAGGGGGGCCGCCGTCGTGATGCGCGGGATCGTCCTCTTCGCGATCCGGGTCTACTGGTGGACCTTGTCGCCCCTGATCGGCCGCGCCTGCCGCTTCGAACCGACCTGCTCTCGCTATACCTACGCGTGCGTCGAACGCTTCGGCGCGCTACGGGGGAGCTGGCTCGGTCTGCGGCGCATCGCGCGCTGCCACCCGTTCCACCCCGGGGGCTACGACCCGCCCCCCGAGGCACGTGTTGCCTCGTCCCGAGCCGCCGAGGGTTGCGATGGATGACGGGCGGCGCCAGTCGCTGACGACGGTTCTGTTCCTGATGGTGATCGCCGGGGCCTTCCTGGTCGTCGACCTGGTCAGCGGGAGCGGCGGAGGGCCGGCCGCCGACCTGCTCGGGGACACGGCGGAGGCGGATGCCCCCGGGTCCGGGGAAGCCTCCGCCGGCGAACCGGACGAGGGGCCCGACGCCGATCGCGCTCCGACGGGCGGCGCAGGCGAGGCGACGTCCCGGGACGGCGCGGCCGCGCCGCCGGCGGCGGACCGCCCGGAGCAGACCGTCACCCTGGTCGGCGAAGGCTTCGAGGCGGTGGTCACCAACGACCACGGGGGCCTTCGAAGCGTCCGTCTCCTGCGGGAGCAGTTCGAAGGCCCCGATGGCGAGCCGGAGGACGTCGTCACCACCGACAAAGGGAGCTACCTGCCCTTCCAGATCGAGCTCGCCAACGTGCCGATCCCCAGCGGAACCGCCTGGGAGCTCGACCAGGTCTCCTCCCGAGAGGCGAGGCTCCGGTGGGAAGGCCAGGGCCTGGCCGTCGAGCGCACCATCGCCGTCGGGGATGGTCCCTACCAGCTGCGGTCGGAGGTCCGGGTGACCAATCGGGGGTCCCGCCCCCGCAAGACCCGGCTGCGGGTCAAGACCTATCATTACGTCGCCCGGGAAGACGAAGAGGGGGGATTCTTCGGGGCGCCCGGGCCCGGTCAGGCCCAGGCCCTTTGCCTCTGGAAGGACGAGGTCGTCCGACATGAACGGGACGACGACGAGATCGAGGTCTACGGGGATCGGTTCGAAGGGGGCATGGGCTGGGGCCCAGAGGTTCGCTTCACCGGGGTCGCCAACCGATACTTCGCGAATCTGCTGGTCGCCCCGGGGGAACGGGTCGTCCGCTGCCGGCTCGCCGCCTCGGACCGAGGCAATCCCGACCCTGTCGGGGCCCTCTTCCAGACCCAGCTCTCCTACCCGGAGGTCACCGTTCCCCCCGGGGAAGAGGTCACCGCCACCACCCTCGGCTACTTCGGTCCCAAGGACCCCGAGGCCCTGGCCGCGGCGGGCCATGACCTGGACCGGGTCGTCGACCTCGGGTTCTTCGCCGCCATCGCCGGCGTCCTCGCCGACCTGCTGGCCCTGATCCACGGCTGGGTCGGGAACTGGGGGGTCGCGATCATCCTCCTGACCGTCTTCATCCGGACGCTGTTGCTCCCGCTGACCTTCCAGAGCTTCAAGTCGATGGCCCGGATGCGGCTGCTCAAGCCGGAGATGGACCGCATCAACGAGCTCTATGCCGACGAGGCCGAGAAGAAGGGCGCGGCCATCATGGAGCTCTACCGGAAGCACAAGGTGAAC
>DAPKRP010000665.1:0-5281 GCA_031800515.1 Polyangiaceae bacterium LLY-WYZ-14_1
CTCCGGCCGTCCCCGGACGAAGAACCGACCACGATCCTCTTCGCGACGAGCGACCCGATCGAGGTCGCGGATCTCGAACAAGCCCTGGCCGCGGCCGCCGGCGCCGGGCGGGACACCCAGCTCGTGCACGTGAGCGACTCCATCGAGCTGCTCGATGCCGCCCGAGAAGTGGGCCGCGCCGGGCACCGACCCGTGCTGGTCCTGAGTGGCCGCACCCCGTCGGTGACCCCGGTGACCATCGCCGCGATGGCCCCGGAGCTGCCGGACGGCTTCCACGTGGTGGTCTGGGGCCGTTCCGCCGAGGTCGACGCCGCCTCGGAAGCCCCCCAGAGCCGTCGCCTCGCCTGGACCCGCTTCGACTCCATGGCCCCCGCGGGGGACGTCGCCCACACCTGCGTCGAGCTACTCCGAACCAGCGCCGCCTAGGGCTTCGCCGGTAGTCACGATTCTCAAAAGACGGGTGACTGGATTGGGACCGTTGACCCGAGCTTGCTCGGGGCCAGGCCCCGAGCATGGCGAGGACTCCCCTCGTAAAGAGAGCCCACGCGCTTCCCCCCGGAGACGCCGACGGCCGGGGCGCGGCCCTCGAGCCAATCCTCGAGCGGGTCGGCGATGCCTCCCTCGTCCTCCTTGGCGAGGCGAGCCATGGCACCGACGAGTTCTACCGGACCCGGGGGACCCTGACCCGCCGGCTCATCGACGAACGTGGCTTCGATGCCGTGGTCGCCGAGGCGGACTGGCCGGACGCCTGGCGGGTGCACCGCTTCGCCACCGACGCCGATGCCGCCGATGCCACGGCGGAGGCCGCCCTCGGCGACTTCCGACGGTTTCCCCGCTGGATGTGGCGAAACGAGGCCGTCCGTTCGTTCCTTGAGGAACTTCGGACCCTGAACGCGGCCCGACCCGCGTCCGCGCGGGCGGGCTTCTTCGGCATGGATCTTTACGGGATGCACGCCTCGATGGAAAAGGTCCTCGCCTACCTGGAGGAGGTCGATCCGGAAGCAGCCGCCCGCGCTCGGGCCCGCTACGACTGCATCGACGACGTCGGACCGGAGCCGCAGCGCTACGGCTATCTGGCGGGGCTCGGGTTGACCCCCGGCTGCGAAGAGGAAGTGCTCGCCCAGCTCGTCGAGCTTCGGGAGGTCGCCGCACGGGAGGTGCAGACGGACGGGCTCAGGGCCGAGGACGAGCGCTTCTTCGTCGAACAGAACGCCCGCGCCGTCGCCAGCGCGGAACGGTATTACCGGGCGATGTTCGAGCGGGGCGTTAGCACCTGGAACCTCCGAGACGTCCACATGGCGGAGACCGTCCAGGCGATCCGCAGCCACCTATCCCGCCGGAACTCCCGTCCGGCCAAGCTCGTCGTCTGGGCGCACAACAGCCACCTAGGCGACGCGCGGTTCACCGAGCGCCGGGCCTTCGGCGAGGTGAACGTCGGCCAGCTGCTGCGGGAGGAGGCGGGACGGGACTCCGTTATCGTTGGATTCACCACCCATCGGGGAAGCGTCTCCGCCGCCTCTGGCTGGGACCGACCGGTGCGACGTCGGCGGGTTCGGCCTTCTCTCGAGGGGAGCTGGGAGCACCTGCTCCACGAGGTCGGCCTTCCCCGTTTCGCACTGGTGATGGGTCCGGAGGAAGCGGAGGCGCTTCCGGGGGAGCGGTTGAATCGGGCGATCGGCGTCATCTATCGGCCGGAGACGGAGCGGGCGAGTCACTACTTCCACAGCGAGCTGCCCCGTCAGTTCGACGTGGTCATCCACGAAGACGAGACCCAGGCGGTCGCTCCCCTCGACCCGCCCCGGGGCTGGCTGGCTGAAGACGAGCTGCCGGAGACCTATCCCCACGGCGTCTGATCAGAGGAAGCCGCGGGCGAGGTCTTCCGCTTCGGCCTGGGCGGCCGCGAGGAGCTCGCAGACGTCATCCGGAGCCAGGCCGTAGCGCTGGTGGGCGCGCTCGATGAGGGCGTCCGCTCCCGCGGGCCGGGAGGCGGCGGAATCCCCCAAGGCCGCCGACCGTTCCCCGGCTTCCTCGACCAGGAAGGCGACGAGCTGGACCGCGATGGGGGGCGCGTCCTCCGGGGACCCGGGCTCGGCAGAGGCGGCGCCGCCGGCGGCGTCGTCCTCGTCGTGGTGGGCGCCGAGCGCCGTGATGAGCCCCGCGGGGAAGCCCCAGCACTGGGCCATCGCGCCGGCGACGTGGGCGTGGTGGAAGCCAAGCTCCCCCCGCTCCAGATCGTGGAGGGCGCCTTCCCCCGCGCGCCAGGCATCGAGAAGGTGGGCGTAGCGGGCCCCCCGGGTCCGGGCCAGGAGGGGCACCGCCATGTCCTGGAGGAGGGCCGCGGTGAAGCTTTCCCCCCGGGTCGACGGATGCAGGAGGGCGGCGAGGCGGCGTGCCGTCGTCGCCCGGAGCGCCGCCGTCCGCCAGAACCGTGGAGGCTCGTACCCCGGAATGGAACGGTCCGGGAGCCGCTCGCCAACCCCGACCGCGACGAGCAGCGCTTCAAGCTGGGCCCGCCCGAGCAGGCTCGCCGCGTGCTCGACGGTCCGCGCCTCGTGGCGGAGCCCGTAGGCGGGGGAGTTCGCCACCCGAAGAAGCCGGCTCGAGAGCCCCGGGTCCCGGCCGACGATCGCCCCGACCTCGGCCAGGCTCGCATCCGGCTGCCGGAGCTTCCCCATCGCTTCGAGGACGATCCCCCGGAAGGTCGGCAGCTCGAACTCGGGCAGGGCCCGGTCGAGGAGCCGCTTGGGGTCGTCGGAACGTCGTCGAAGCCAGCCCAGCATCGTGTTCTCCCTCGTCGCCGGAGGGCTACCCAACACCCTCAGTCGGCGCGCCTCGCCATCTTGTTGGAGAAGATGCTCAGCAGCCCACCGAGCAGGACGTAGCCGATCACCACCTCACACATGGCGACGATCTGGGCTGGAGCCGAGGCGGGTAGGACGTCTCCGTAGCCGAGCGTGGTCAGGGTCACCAGGCTGAAATACCAGGGAGAAAGCCAGGTCGGGTGGTCCCCGTAATCGACGTCGACCAGCCGGTAGAGGAGGCCGAAGAGGATGCAGACCAGCGCCGTCCAGAGGGCCCAGCGGGAGGCGCTCCGGCCGCAGTCCGAGGTGACCCACCAAACCCGATAAAGCCAGGCGTGCCAGGGGCTGCGATGCCGGAACTCATGCAGGTAGTTCTCGTCCGAGACGTGTCGCCGGAGCATCCAGGCGCTGCTGAAGTCGGCGTCCCGGAGGTCCGCCCGGAGGAAGGTCGCGCGCTCGAAGCCGGTCACCCGTAGGAATCGGGCGCCCCGGAAGTCCGCCTCCACGAAGGAGGCGCCGGTGAGGTCGACGGGACCGACCTCGGCCCCCGGGAGCTCCGCCCGGCCGCCGTCGACACGGCGCAGGTCCGCATCCTGGAAACGCGCGCCGGCCAGCCGGGCCCGCCGCAGGTCCGCGCCCACCAGGCTCGCCCCGGCGAAGGATGCCTGCTCGAGCTGGGCGTCGAAGAGGCTGGCGCCGTCGAGCTGGGCGCCCCCGAGACCGACCCGATCCCCGAGGCAGCCGTCGAGCGTGGCGCCGGTCAGGTCTGCCCCGAGGAGCTCGGCGTCGACGAGCTGGGCCCCGACCAGGCGGGCGCCGGCGAGCCGGGTCCGGACGAGGCGGGCACCTCGCAGGTTCGCCTCGCTCAGATCCGCCTGGGAGAGGTCGCACCCGCTCAGGTCGACCCCCTGGAGATCAGCGCCCTGCCAGTGGATGCCTCGAAGCTCCTCCGGCCGGCCGAGGGCAGCGCCCTCCCGGAGGAGGCGGGCGAGCTCCTCCCCGTCCGGTCGCCCGGGCGCCGGCAGCGTCGTCCCATCCGTCGGTCCCTCCGCAACGGCCACCCCCCGGGGTTCGGCGGAAGCCGAGGCGAGCTTGAGCGCTCGGTTCTCCCGGCGGAGAATCCGACATTCCTGCGCAGTTCTGGACCGAAGGTGTGTTCAAACGCCTCACTTTCCGTCGTTGAACCCGGGGGGCATGACCAGTTCTTCCATGTCTCGGGGTGCGAGCGCTCCCGGTAGTCGTGCGGGGAGTCGGGCCCCGGCGTCCGCGGCGGCCACCCGGGTCGTTCAGATGGCGCTCCGGGAGGACTGCTCCGTCGACGAGCTCGGGGCCCTCATCGCCGCAGATCCGGCGCTGTCGATGCGGATTCTGGGACTGGTCAATAGCGCGGCCTTCCGGCAGCAACAGGAGATCCGAGACGTGCCCCGGGCCATCACCGTGCTCGGGCTCCGGGGCCTCCGGAACCTGGCGCTGAGCCTGGTCGTCTCCGACATGGTGCCCCTGGGGCCCGAGGGGGACGTCCTGCTCGCCAACTGCCTTCGCCGGGCCATCGCCGCGCGGGGCCTGGCGGAACGCCTCGGGGACCGGGACGCGACGAGTCACTTCACCACCGGCCTCCTCCTCGACGTCGGGCTGCTCACGCATGCGCGCACGGATGCGGCGGCAGCCGTGGACCTCGCCCGACTGCCGGCGCAGCAGCGGCCCCTCCAGGAGCGCGCCCGGGGGGGGCCGACCCACGTCGCCCTCGGCCTCGCCCTCGCCGAGGAGTTCGGCCTTCCGGAGGGGCCGGTCCAGGCGATCGCGTCCCACCACCACCGCGCGCCGCCGGAGGCCCGGGACGCGCGCATCGCCTGGGTGGCGGAGCACCTGGCGGCCGTCTTCGAGGGCGGTCACCTCGACCCCCTCCGCGCCCGCGCCGTCGAAGCGGCGGGTGTCCTCGGGCTGGACGAAGGCGCGGTCGACGAGCTGCTCGCCGTCCTTCCCGGCGAGGTCGAAGCGGCGGCCCGGGGTTTCGACCGGGACCTGGGACCCCAGGTCGACGTCGAGACCCTGGTGCAGGACGCCACCCAGCGCCTCGTCGAGATGAACCAGCAGTACGAGGGGCTGGTGCGCACCCTAGAAGCCGTCCTCGCGGAAAAGGACGAGCTGATGGAGGAGCTGCGGACCGCCAACGCCCAGCTCTCCCAGCTCGCGGTGACCGATGCCCTGACCGGTCTACCGAACAAGCGGGCCCTCGCCGAGACCCTGGTCCGCGACCTCTCCCGGGCCGACCGGGACCAGACGCCCCTCGGGCTCGTGGCCGCGGACGTCGACCACTTCAAGCGGGTGAACGACACCTACGGGCACGCGGCGGGGGACGAGGTGTTGCGGCGCCTGGCGGAGGTCCTCCGAAGCGGGGTGCGGACCGGAGACGTTCCCGCGCGCTACGGCGGCGAGGAGTTCGTCGTCGTGCTTCCCCGGGCGGACCGGCAGGGGGCGGG
>DAPKRP010000666.1:0-3476 GCA_031800515.1 Polyangiaceae bacterium LLY-WYZ-14_1
GGCCAGCACCCGGCCGCCGCGGTGGCCACCGCCGGGACCGATGTCGAGGACATGGTCCGCCGCCAGGATGGTGTCCGCGTCGTGCTCGACCACGAGCACCGTGTTTCCCTTGTCGACCAGGGCCCGGAGGGCGGCGACGAGCCGCCCCGTGTCCCGGGGGTGGAGGCCGATGGTCGGCTCGTCCAGGACGTAGAGGATGCCGGTGAGCCCGGCACCGAGCTGGGCCGCGAGCCTCACCCGCTGGGTCTCGCCGCCGGACAGGGTGCTCGCCGCCCGGTCGAGGTTCAGATAGCCGACCCCGACCTCTTCCAGGAAGGCCAGCCGCCGGTCGAGCTCTCCGAGGACGGGCTCGCCGATGATCGCCTCGCGGCCCGCCAGGGACATCCCGCTCAGGGCAGCCCGCGCCTCGGTGACGGTGAGCCCGAGGTAGTCGGTGATGGGCCGGCTCTTGACGACGATGCTCCGGGCGAAGGCGGAGAGCCGGGTACCGTCGCAGTCCGGGCAGGTCCAGGCTTCGTCCCGGGCGTTCTTCCCCCGGCCGACGGTCCGAATGAGCTCGCCCTTGCCCTCGCAGGTCGGGCACTGGCCCTGCCGGGTGTTGAAGGAGAACAGGCGCGGGTCGAGCACGGAGGTGGACGCCGCCTCCCCCCGCTCCGAGACCTCCCCGAAGAGCTCGGCGCCCCGGGCCCCGAGCACCCGGACGGGCCCCTTGGAACGTTCCGAGGCGACCCGGATGGCGGTCTCGAGCTCTTCGTCGCCGGCCCGGAGGCTGTTCACCAGGAGGTCGACGTCGTGCTCCTTGTAGCGCTCGAGGCGGAGGCCTTCGGTGATCGCCCGGACCTTCCCGTCGATGCGGGCGCGGTCGAAGCCGTCCTTCCGTGCCTTCGCCAGGAGCTCTCCATGGAAGCCCTTCCGGCCCTGCACCACCGGCGCCAGGATCTGCACCTTGCTGCGGCGGCCGAAGTGGCGTCGGACCCGGGCGGCGAAGGCCGGCGGGGACTCGGCGGCGCTCGTCGTCTCGCCCGCAGCGTCCTTTCGTTGTCCGATCCGGGCGTAGAGCAGCCGGAGGAAGTGGGCGACCTCGGTCACCGTCGCCACCGTCGAGTTGCCGCCCCCCCGGGTCATCCGCTGCTCCAGGGAAACCGTCGGGGGGACTCCGGCGACCCGGTCGACGTCCGGCCGGGGCATCTGGGGCATGTACTGGCGGGCGTAGGGGGACAGGGTCTCGAGGTAGCGCCGCTGCCCTTCGGCGAAGACGATGTCGAAGGCCAGGGTGGACTTCCCGCTCCCGCTCGGCCCGGTGACGACCACCAGCTGGTCCCGGGGTAGGTCGACGCTGACGTCCTTCAGGTTGTGCTCCCGGGCGTGGGCGACCGTGATCACCCCGTCCCGTCCCGGGTCCTGGGCACCGCCCCCGGCGCGCCTCGGCGCTCGGAGCGCTTTCGCCGCCGCCGCCTTCTTCACCGTCGCGTCCTTTCGCCGACCCCCCCCGGCGCCCTTCCGGGCCGGACGTCCCAGCCCGAGGGCCCGGGCCAGATGCGGCGCCGTCGGGGAGGCCGTGCTCGCCGCGACCTCTTCCGGGGTGCCTTCGGCGACGATGCGGCCCCCCTCGGCGCCCGCGCCGGGCCCGAGGTCGATCACCCAATCCGCGTGGGCGGCCACCCCCATGTCGTGCTCGACCACCACCACCGTGTCCCCCCGTTCCACCAGCCGGTCGAAGGTGGCGAGCAGGGGAGCGACGTCCACCGCGTGGAGCCCCGCGGTTGGCTCGTCGAGGACGACCAGGCTCCCCCGCCGGGTGTCGGCGAGGGCCGCCGCCAGCTTGAGCCGCTGGGCTTCCCCCCCAGACAGGGTGTTCAAGGGCTGCCCAAGGGTCAGGTAGCCCAGGCCGACGTCGACCATCGGCCCCAGGCGACGCCGGAGCTGCCCGTCGTCCCCGAAGGCTTCGAGGGCCTCGTTGGCGGTCAGGTCGAGGACGTCGGCGATGTCCATCCCCTTGTGCTTCACATCGAGGATCGGCCCGACGAAACGTCGACCGGCGCAGGTCGGGCAGGAAAAGGTGACGTCGGCGAGAAACTGCATCTCGACCGTCTCGTAGCCCTGGCCCTTGCAGACCTCGCAGCGCCCCCCGGGCACGTTGAAGGAGAAGGTACCCAGGGTGTAGCCGCGCTCGACGGAGAGCTTCTCCGCATGGAAGCGCTTCCGGATGACGTCCCAGGCGCCGAGGTAGGTCGCCGGGTTGCCCCGGGAGGTGCGCCCCATCGACGACTGGTCGACGTGGACCACCCCGCTGAAGGCCTTGGCCCGGTCGACCCGGCGGAAGGGGAGCGGGGGATCGCCGCCTTCTCCGAGGGCGCGCTGGACCGAGGGGACCAGGGTCTCGAGCACCAGGGAGCTCTTGCCGGAGCCGCTCGGCCCGGTGATGCAGGTCAGGGCGCCCAGGGGGATGCGGAGGTCGACGTCCTGCAGGTTGTGCCCCGTCGCTCCCTCCAGGGTGAGCCAGACGCTCGGATAGCGGCGGGGGCGGGTGTGCTTCCGGGCGTCGGCGAGGGCGCCGGCGGTCGCGGTTCCCGCCTTCCGTAGGGCTGCCGGGGTGCCGTCGAAGACGATCCGGCCCCCGTGCTCGCCGGCGCCGGGCCCGAGCTCGATCACCCGGTCGGCGGCGGCGATGAGATCCGGGTCGTGCTCGACGACCAGGGCCAGATTCCCACCGTCGGTGAGCTGTCGAACCACCCCGTAGAGCCGGTCGACGTCGCTCGGATGAAGGCCGACGGTGGGCTCGTCCAGCACGAACATGGCCCCGGTCAGCGACGCCCCGAGGGCCCCGGTCAGGGACACCCGCTGGGCCTCCCCGCCGGACAAGGTCCGGGACTGACGGTCCAAGGTCAGGTAGCCCAGGCCGACGTCGACCAGGGTCTGGAGCCGCCCCCGGGTCTCCTCGAGGAGCAGGCCCGTCGCCGCATCCTGCCCCTCCCGGGCGGCGAGTCCGTCGACGAAGGCCAGCGCCTCGGCGACCGGCATCTGGAAGAAGTCGGCGATGCGCACGCCGTCGATGGTCCAGAGCAGGGATTCCGGCTGGAGCCGGTCTCCGCCGCAATCCCCGCAGGGCTCGTAGCTGCGGTAGCGGGACAGGAAGACCCGCACGTGCATGCGGTAGGCTTTCGATTCGAGCCAATCGAACCAGCCCCGGATCCCCGGCCAGCCCTCCGGCCAGCCGCGCCCGTCCCCTTCGAGCAGCCAGTGCCACTGGTCCGGGGTCAGCTCGCCGACGGGGACGTCCATCGGGACGTCCGCCTTGGCAGCCTCCTTCTTCAGGTACTTGCGCTCCCAGCTGGAGGACTTTCCGGTCCAGGCGGCGATGGCGCCCCCGGCCAGGGTCTTCCTTCGGTCCGGAATCACCTTGTCGAAGTCGACGCCGATGACCCGGCCGAAGCCCCGACAGGTGGGGCAGGCGCCCACCGGGTTGTTGAAGGAGA
>DAPKRP010000667.1:0-5505 GCA_031800515.1 Polyangiaceae bacterium LLY-WYZ-14_1
CTCCCTAGACACCGACCCTTCACCCCTCCCTGCCGGAAAAAGGACCAGCCATGGCGAACGTCGAGCCCATCGGGATCAAGCGCACCCAGTCCCTGCACTACTACGTCCACGACCTCGACCGGAGCCGGCGCTTCTACATCGACAAGCTCGACTTCGCCGAGGTGGCGGCCAGCACCGCCGAGACGGAAGCGGAGACGGGGGAGCGGGCCGCCGCCTTCCAGGCGGGGGACGTCGTGGTCGTCTGCCGTCAGCCGGTGCGCGCCGACAGCGCCGCGGGTCGCTGGCTGGCCCGCCACCCGGATGGGGTGGGGCTCCTGGTCTTCGAGGTCGAAGACGCGGAAAAGGCGTTCCGAATGCTCGATTCCCGGGGCGGCACGCCGACCTCGGACCTCCGCCGCCTCTCCGACGGCCAGGGCGGCACCTGCGCCACCTTCGACATCACCACCCCCTTCGGCAGCTCCCGCTTCCGCTTCGAGGAACGCCGTGGGTTCACGCCCATCGCCGAAGGCCTCGTGCCCCACGACACCCCCAAGGGCGGCGACAACAAGTTCGGCTTCACCGACGTCGACCACATCACCTCGAACTTCGAGACGATGGCCCCGGCGCTCCTCTGGATGGAGCACGTGCTCGGCTTCGAGCGCTACTGGGACGTCGCCTTCCACACCAACGACGTGGTGGCGCCGGGGGCCGAGTCGGGCTCGGGGCTCCGGTCCATCGTGATGTGGGACCCCCACTCCGGCGTCAAGTTCGCCAACAACGAGCCCCTCCGTCCCTTCTTCGAGCAGAGCCAGATCTACGTCTTCGTCGAGGACGAGCGGGGGGATGGCATCCAGCACGCCGCCCTCGCGGTCAAGGACATCATCCCTGCGGTTCGGGGGCTTCGGGAGAATGGCGTCCAGTTCATGCCGACCCCGAGCACCTACTACGACATGCTGCCCCAGCGTCTCGAGACCTCCGGCATCAAGCGGATCGACGAGGACCAGGCGATCCTTCGGGAGCTCGAGGTCCTGATCGACGGCAAGGAAGAGCACAGCTACCTGCTGCAGATCTTCCTGAAGGAGTCCGCCGGCACCCACGCGGACCCGAAGGCCGGTCCCTTCTTCTACGAGGTCATCCAGCGGAAGGGCGACAAGGGCTTCGGAGAAGGCAACTTCCGCGCGCTCTTCGAGAGCATCGAACGCCAGCAGAAGGCGGAAGGGCGGGTCTGATGCTCGACCGGATGGTGGTCGGCGAGGTTCCCCGGAAGCACCACATCGCCCTCCGAGGGGAAGACGGGGCGCTCCGACACGAAGAGTGCATCACCCGAAAGGGTTTCGACGGCCCCTATACCATCGCCTACCACCTGAACCGTCCCCACACCCACTCGCCGGCGGAGACCAAGCACGGGTTCCTCCGGGCGGAACCGGCGCCGTCTCGCCCCCTGCGCAAGCGGCACTACTGGTCCCAGAAGTTGCCCGCCGCCGGCGGCTCCCCGGTGGACGCTCGGGTGCCCCTCGTCTTCAACCAGGACGTGGTGTTGGGGGTCGCCAAACCCGCCGAAGACGACCCGGTCTATTTTTCCAACGGCGACGCGGACGACCTCTATTTCGTCTTCCAGGGGAGCGGCATCCTGCGCTCCCCCCTCGGCGACGTCCGTTTCGAGGCCAACGACTACCTCTGCGTTCCCCGCGGGATACCGCATCGGTTCCTCCTGGACGAAGGGGTGGATCAGTACTGGTTGACCATGGAGCTACCCGGTGGGGTGCGGCTCCTCGACCAGTGGCGCAACGAAGCCGGGCAGCTCCGGATGGACGCCCCCTATAGCCATCGGGACTTCCGACGACCCGACTTCCGGGGTCCCCGGGACGAGGGGATCCGGGACCTGGTGGTGAAGCGGGGGGACGCCTTCCACGGCTTCACCCTGGCCCACTGCCCCCTGGACGTCGTGGGCTGGGACGGCACGGTCTACCCCTGGGTCTTCCCGATGCTGAACTTCCAGCCCCGGGCGGGGCTCGTTCACCTGCCGCCGGACTGGCACGGGACCTTCGCCACCCGAGGTGGCCTCATCTGCAGCTTCGTGCCCCGGGTGGTCGACTTCCATCCGGAGGCGATCCCCTGCCCCTATCCCCACGCCAGCGTCGACTGCGACGAGATCCTGTTCTACGTAAAGGGCAACTTCACCAGCCGGAAGGGCGTCGGCCCCGGGAGCATCAGCCACCATCCGATGGGCCTTCCCCACGGCCCCCACCCCGGCGCCTACGAGGCGAGCATCGGCACCCAGCGCACGGACGAGATGGCGGTGATGATGGACACCTTCGCGCCGCTCCAGCCGACGAAGCATGCCCTCGAGGTCGAAGACCCGGCCTATCACGACAGCTTTCGCTGAGACGCGTCCGGCCTCGGACGCCGGAAAAGACCCGGACGCGGGGCGGAGGGCGCCGCGGCTAGCCGTCGTCTTCCGCGTCTTCGAGGGGGCCCGTGCAGGGGCTATCGACCATCTGCAGCATCACCCCGTCGACCTCGTCCCGGAACACGGTGTCGCCTTCCGTGCGCTCCACGATGATGGTGACCGGGCCCTCCGTCGCCCGGTCGAAGTCCGCGGCGTCGATCATCAGCCGGCCGTAGTGAACCCGGTAGGGTAGGTCCCGCGTCTTGTCCTCCGGGAAGAAGCGGAGGGACACGTCCAGGCTGGCGAGCTCCTGGCCGTCGTCCCCGATGAGCTGGTAGACGATGCGGTTCCGGGAGGTGAGCCACTCCGAGACGGGGGCGTCCGGACGGCTGGGGGGCGGTTCCAGGGGGAAGTTCCAGGCGCGGCTCCCGAGCTCGACGTGGCGGGAGACGGGGCCCTGCCCGCCCGGCTCGAAGGGCCGTTCGGCACCCTCGGCGAGGGGCTCGAAGGTTCCGGCCTCGGAGTCGCAGTGGGCGCCGAGCTCGATGCCCGGGGCGCCGTCGAAGGGGTCGTCGAACCCCGGGTCGTCGATCCCGTCATCGTCGTCGTCGTCGTCGTCCCCGACGCTCGGGCCCGCATCGCGCATCGACCCGTCGTCATCGTCGTCGTCGTCGTCCCCGACGATGATGTCGTCGTCATCATCATCGTCGCCGATGGGTGCCGCCGGGTCGCCGTCGCCGGTCTCGGCGCAGCCGTAGGCCACGACGGCGAGAGCCCCCATCCCCACCCAGGTCGCCACCGCCCAGAACGCGTTGCCCTTCCAGCGCCAAGTCATGGAGGGAAAGTATCGTATCAGGCCCGGTCGTGTCAGGTCCCCCGGACGGGCACCTCAGCTGCCGCAGTCCGTCGTCCCCAGGGTCAGGCGAACCCGCTGCTCGTCCGCGGCGAGGGGCGGGGACTCGGGATCGTCCTCCCGGGAGCGCACCTCGACCCGGAGGCGCACCGCCCCGGCGAGGGCCGCCTCCCGGTCGGGCACCACCACCCGCACCCCGGTCAGGACCAGGTCCCCGTCCGCCACGCCGTCGAAGCGCTCGTAGGCGAAGGTCGAACGCCGTGCGGCGAGCTCGACATCCCCGATGGCGTCGCCCCCGGCATCCGCCTCGGCCCCGGGGAGAGCGAGGATGCGAAAGCGGGTGGTGAGCCCCCGGGGGGGCAGCCCTGCCGTGCGGGCGGCGACCCAGACGTGCTGAAGGCCCTGGTTTCCCGGTTCCAGCGTCAGCTCTCCGTCGGGAACCCGGAGCGGTGAGAACTCGCCGAAACAGCCGGTGCCGAGAGTCACCTCGGCATCGCCCGCGCCACCGTCCCCGGGGCAGCCCGCCAGCCCGACCACCCCGACCAGCCCGGCTCCCAGCGTCGGCGCCCGGCGGCGGGCCCTGGGTCGAGGCGGTTTCTCCCCGCCGGCTCGCCGTCCGACGTCCCGCCGCCCACGGACGCGGTCGAAGGGGGCCGACCCGGTGGTCACCGGCCGTCGAGCTGGGCGATCAGGGCCAGCATCTCCTCCGGCGGGATGAACTGGGTGATCCGGGCGATCTCGTCGCCCTTCCGGTCGTGGAAGACGACCAGGGGCAGGCCGCGCTGGTCGTAACCGTCGAGGGCGGCGGCATTCTCGTCGACGTTCTCCGACGAGGTCAGGTCGACATGGACCGGAACGAAGCCCCGGGCCTGGCAGGCGGCGACGACCCGGGGATCGCTGAAGGTCACCCGTTCGAGCTCCTTACAAGCCCCACACCAGTCGGCCCCGAAGTCGACGAGCAGCGGCCGGGATTCCGCCTGGGCCAGGGCGCGGGCGTCCGAGTAGTCCTTGAGCCACTGGATCTTCGCCCCCGGGGGCAGGGCTTCCGCGTAGGAGACGAGGAGGAAGGATCCGGCGACCGCCGCGCCGATGGCCACCCCCTTCCGAACCCGTCGCCCCAGGGGCTCGTGGAAGGTGAGGTGGATGGCTCCCCCGAACAGGCCCGCCACCAGGAGGACCAGCCCCGCGACGACCACCCACTGGGTCTTTTCGACCGGGAGGGGCAGGGGGAGCAGCGGCTTCAGATAGTAGAGCGCCATCACCACCATCACCACGCCGAAGACGCTCTTCACCCATTCCAGCCAGCGACCGGACTTGGGAAGGGCGACGGCGAAGGTCCCCACCACCCAGAAGAGCAGCCCGAGGCCCAGGGCGTAGACGAACATGGACAGGGCACCGAAGGCGACGTTCCCGGTGGTGCCGATCCAGGTCAGCAAGAACGCCAGGACGGGGCCGGTGCAGGGGGCGGCGATCAGGGCAGAGACCATCCCGAGGGCGAAGGCGCCCTTGCCGCCGATGCCGCCGACCTGGGCCAGGCGGTTCTGGAGGGAGGCGGGGAGGTTCATCTCGAACCCGCCGAACATCCCGGCCGCCAGCACGAGGAAGAGGACGGCGAGCCCGACCAGGACGAAGGGATTCGACAAGGCCGCGCCGAAGATGCCCCCCGTCGCTCCGGCGATGGTGCCCAGGGGGGTCATCACCGCCGCGATGCCCAGGACGAAGGCGGTGGACAGCATGGCGCCCTCGGCGCGGGTCTTCGCCTGGCGGGCGCCGAAGACGCTGACCGTGATCACGATCATCGGGTAGACGCAGGGGGTCAGGGAGGTCGCGAGCCCGGCGGCGAAGACCAGACCGAGGGCCGGGGCGTAGTTGCCGGACTCGAGGGCGGCGCGGAAGGGCGCTTCGAGCCCTCCCAGGACGTCGACCGCGTGGGCGGTCCGGGTGGTGAGCAGCACGGCGGTGGCCGCGGCCAGCGCTCCGACCGGCCCCGCCGTCCGGAAGCCGGTCGTCCGGCTTCCGGGCCTCGGCATCGTCGTCTCCATCTCCCGCATCGGGGTGGTTTTAGCATGGTCCCTGCGACCACGGCGCCTGGGGGGGCGCTCCTGGGGGAAGCCGCCCCCAAGCTCCGCCCGGGGCGGGGCGTCCGCCCCGATCGGTGGTGGAGACTCGAGTCCCCGATCGTCGTCGAAGTCGCCGCTTTGCAACGTCATTTCGTTGCTGGCCCGATGCTTGCTTACCGTTGGGTTGCACCAGGATCGCCCCGCACCCGCCGATGGGAACCGTC
>DAPKRP010000668.1:0-2586 GCA_031800515.1 Polyangiaceae bacterium LLY-WYZ-14_1
TTCGAGCGCGACGGTGCGCTGGTCGCCCAGGTCGCCGGCCAGAGCCCGCAGCCCGTCACCGCGATCAGCGACGGCTGGTACGCCTACGACAACTTCGACGTCAGCCTGCGCTTCGTTCGCGAGAACGGCGAGGTCACGGGCCTGGAGCTCGTCCAGCAGGGCCGGGTCCAGGAAGCCGAGCGCGTCGCGGACACGGCCGAAGCGCTAGCGCGCACCGAAGTCTCGCTGGATCCCGAAACGCTGCAGCGCTACGTCGGCGACTTTGCAATCAATCCGAACGCCAGGTTCACGATCCGGCTGTCGGGAGGTCGGCTCGAGGCGAAGCTGACCGGCCAGCCGTTTTTGCCGATCTTCGCCCGGGGCGACGACGTGTTCTTCTACAGGGCGGTCGACGCCGAACTGCACTTCGAGCGCGACGACGCCGGCGAGATCGATGCGCTGGTCCTGCACCAGGGCGGCATCCGCCAGCGCGCGAAGCGGGTCGAATAAGCGAGGTAGAACACGGGTCATAGGCCCGTTGGTCATAGGAATAGGGGTCAGGTCTCGCATTCTGCATTCGTTTCAGCAATGCAAGAAACAAGACTTGACCCTTATTTCTCTCGCCGGCCCGGCGGGGCCGAGGAGCCAGGCCGGTCAAGCCGGCGCGAGAAGAGGACCGTACGCCGGCAGAGCAACGGGCGGCAATGCGCTGGGCGCAACGCCTCGAGCGAGTTTTCAAGGTGGACGTCGAGACCTGCCCGAGTTGCGGCGGCACCGTCCAGGTGATTGCAAGTATCGAAGACCGGCCGGCCATCGAGCGGATCTTGCGTCATCTGGCCAGCAGGAACTTGCCAGAGCTGTCGCCGGACAGGCGGGCGCCTCCGGTCGGGTTGCTTCACTGAACCGCAGGAAACCAATTTGAGGCCGCGTTCCATCCATGCGCGGCCCGGCGGTGCTCGTGCTGAATAGGCCGGCGTCGGTAGAAACGGCGCTATAGGGGCTGCGTGTTTGCCGCCTCCAGGGCGGAATGTATGGAATTCGGCGTGGTCGAGCCTTTAATAAGGATCCGGGACGGGTCTGGCAGGGCTCCGGATACCGCTGGAAATCAGGAAATCGGATGGTTAACCTTCCTATACGCCCACAACGTATCTTTAGAGCGGACCCAGGGGGCCCTGTCATGCTGCACTCACTCTTCCGCCGCCTCGGCCTCGCCGCCGGGCTCGCTGTTCTCGCCTCGGGGTGCGCCGTGGCACCCTTCGACTCGGCGAGGCCCATCGCCGACGAGATCCTCTGGGATCGCTGGGGCGTGCCCCACATCTACGCCTCCGACGACACCACCCTCTTCTTCGGCATGGGGTGGGCCCAGATGGAGAACCACGGGGAGCTTATCCTGCGCCTCTACGGAGAGTCCCGGGGGCGGGCCGCAGAGTATTGGGGCGAGGACTACCGCTCCGGGCTGGGCGTGCCGGGGCTGGACTCGGACCGTTTCGTGCGAACCCTGGGCCTGCCCGACCGAGGGGCGGCGGCGTGGGCCGCGCAGAGCCCGGAGGCTAGGGAGCGCGTGCAGGCCTTCGTCGACGGGGTGAACGCGTGGGCCGAAGACAACCGGGACCGCCTCGACGATGCGGTCGAGGTCGTCCTGCCCGTCACCGGCGTCGACGTCCTGACCCACGCCGACCGGGCGCGCGCCCTTTTCCTGGCCCGGGGAGCCTCTCGGCAGGCCCGGCGCATCCTGGCCCGGGGAGCCGAGGGGAGCACCGCGGCGCTGGCCGGCTCCCCCGAGGTGCAGTGGGGCTCCAGCGCCTGGGCCGTCGGACCCTCCCGCTCCGCCAGCGGCAACGCCCTCCTCATGGGCAACCCCCACGTGCCCTGGTTCGACATCACCACCTGGCACGAGCACCACCTGGTCGCCCCCGGCGTCAACGCCTACGGCGCCACCTTCGTAGGCACCGCGGGCATCTCGATGGGCTTCAACCAGCGGCTCGGGTGGAGCGCCACGGTCAACCGGCACGACGGTGCGGATCTCTACGTGCTCGAGCTCGAGGGCGACGGGTACCGCTTCGGCGACGAGATCCGCCCCTTCGAGCACCGCGTCGAAACCCTGCGGGTGCGCCGGGCGGACGGCTCGGTGGACGACGTTTCCCTCCCCATTCGCAGCTCGGTGCACGGCCCGGTGCTCGCCGCCGACACCGAGCGTGCGGTGGCCCTCCGCCTGGCCGGCATCGAGCGCTACGGGAGGCCCGAGCAGTCCTGGGAGATGGCCCGGGCCCAGACGCTCGAGGAGTTCGAGGCCGCCATGCGCCGCCTGCGCATTCCCATGTTCAACTACCTCTACGCCGACGCCGACGGCCACATCTTCTACCTCTTCAACGCCACCGTTCCCCGTCGCGCCCGGGGCGACGTCGCCTTCTGGGCCGGCGCCGTCGACGGCACCGATCCGTCGCTCCTCTGGACGGAGTACCACGACTACGACGAGCTCCCCCGCCTGCTCGACCCCTCGACCGGCTGGCTGCAGAACGCCAACGACCCCCCGTGGACCAGCACCCTGCCCTCGCCCCTGCGTCGGAGCGATTTTCCGCCCTACCTCTCCCCGTCGGGCATGGGCGC
>DAPKRP010000669.1:0-3467 GCA_031800515.1 Polyangiaceae bacterium LLY-WYZ-14_1
CGCGATCTGGCGGACCTCGGCGCCATGGGCCTCGACGCCGCGGAGGCCTACCGGACCGAGCGGCGTCAGCGCCGGCGCCTCACCGTGCTGCGGCAGGCCCTCGAGCGCCGGGTCGCCACCCAATCCCTCGAGCTCGATGCCCTGCGGCGCGCCAACGGGGTCCCGGAGGACGGCTTCGAGGGCATCGTCGCCCACAGCCCGGCGATGCGACGGGTGCTGCGCCTCGCCGCCAAGGTCGCGGCGTCCGAGCTCCCCGTCCTGGTCACCGGCGAGAGCGGCACGGGCAAGGAGCTCATCGCCCGGGCCATCCACGCCCGGAGCAGCCGTTCTCCGCGGCCCTTCATCGGGGAGAGTTGCGCCGCGATCCCGGACCAGCTGCTCGAGAGCGCGCTCTTCGGCCACGTGCGGGGCGCCTTCACCGGGGCGGACCGGCAACGGGTCGGGCTCTTCGAGGCCGCGGAGGGGGGCACCCTCTTCCTCGACGAGATCGGCGAGATGAGCCCGGCGATGCAGTCCCGGCTGCTTCGGGCGGTCCAGGAACGGGAGATCCGCCCCGTGGGCAGCGAACGCACCCGGCGCGTCGACGTCCGGCTGGTCGCCGCCACCCACCGGGACCTCGCCAGGATGGTCGCGGAGGGCACCTTCCGGGAGGATCTGTTCTATCGCCTCGCCGTGGTCGTGATCCGCATCCCGCCTCTTCGGGAACGTCCCGAGGACGTCGAAGCCCTGCTCGCCCACTTCCTCGAGCGCCACGGTCGGGAAGGGGATGGCGAAGACGGGTCCGGTCGGCGGATCCGGGTCGACCCCCGGGTCGTCGCCCGCATGCGCGCCTACGACTGGCCCGGCAACGTCCGCCAGCTGGAGAACGAGGTCCAGCGGGCCCTGGTCCTGGCGGACGACGACGTGCTCCTCGAGCATCTCTCGCCGGCGCTCCAAGACCCCGGGAGCCTCGAAAGGGCCAGGGGGCCCGGTGCGGTGGCGGCCTCGGCGGTGGCCGCTCCAGGCCTCGATCCCCTCGACCTCAAAGGACAGGTCGCCGCCCTCGAGCGGCGGCTCATCGTCGAAGCGCTGGACCGCTGCAAGGGCAACCAGACCCGCGCCGCGCGCGTCCTCGGGGTGAGCCGGTACGGTCTACAGAAGATGATCAAGCGTCTCGAGGTGTGAGGTCCGCCGCCGCCGCCGCCGCGAGGGTGGCGGCCTCCATCACCTGGCGCAGCGGGACCCGATGGGCCCGGGCGGCCGCCCGGCAGGCCTCGAGCTCCGGGGACAGAAGCCGGGGAAGGCCGTCGTCGGCGGCCACCTTGACCGGGATCGGGCCGAAGGGGGTCGATACCTCGACCCGTCGCCGGGGTCGTTCGACCCGGTCCACCCCGTGGATGCGGGCGCCGAGGCTGGTCGTCTCCGCCAGCAGCGTCGCCGCGACCCGCTGCGCCGCCGACGCCGGGGCCAGGGCGGACAACCGCACCCCCGGTCGGCTCTTCTTCATCCCGATGGGCGCGGTCCAGGCGTCGAGGGCGCCTTCCTCGAGGAGCCGCTCGAGGGCATGGCCCAGGACCTCCGGGGTGGCGTCGTCGATGTTGGCCTCGACGACCACGTGGCTCGGGCCCGCATCCCCACGACTCGCCTCGGGACCCGCGCGTTCCCCCGGGTCGTTCCCGAGGACGAGGCGGAGGAGGTTCGGGCGGTCCGGAAGCTCCCGGGTCCCGGCACCCCATCCGACCGCCTCCGGCCGCAGCCGGGGCCAGCGGGCGAACCCATCCGCCACCGTGGCGACGAGACAGGCCCCCGTCGGCGTCACCAGCTCGAAGCCGTCGAGCCCCGCGTCCACCGTCGGGACGCCGAAGAGGCAGCGAACCGTCGCCGGCGCCGGGAGGGGAAGGCGGCCGTGCTGCGTGTCGACCCAGCCCCGGCTCATCGGGAGGGGGCTCGACACCACCCGGTCGAGGTCGAGGCGGGCCAGCAGGAGGGCGGTACCCACGATGTCGACGATGGAGTCGACGGCCCCGACCTCGTGGAAATGCACCTCGTCGACCGGGGTCCGGTGCACCGCCGCCTCCGCCTCGGCGAGCCGGGTGAAGGCCCGGAGGGCGATGCGGCGGGCCTCCTCCGGGAGCGGGGCGCCTTCCAACCAGCCGCGGATCGTCGCCCAGCGGCGGTGGGGTGGGTCCGGGTCGGTGACCTCGACGCGGAAGGTGCGGGCTTCGATCCCGTGCCGGCGCGCCCGACCGTGGACCAGCCGATGGCCGCCGAGCTCGGCGAAGCGAGAGAGGGCCTCGGCGAGGTCCTCTTCCGTGCCCGCCCCGAGGTCGAGGAGGGCGGCGACCAGCATGTCCCCGGCGACGCCGCTCGGGGCGTCGATGAAGAGGACCCGTTCCGAGGTCCCCCCGACGCCGCGTTCGGGTTCGTCGTCGCCCGCCGGTCCGCTCATCCCGGGGCCCCGTCGACCCGCCGCTGGACGAGGCAGGCGGCGTAGGCGGCTCCGAAGCCGTTGTCGACGTTGACCACCGTGACCCCCGGGGCGCAGGCGCTCAGGTTGGCGAGGAGCGCGGCCAGCCCGCCGAGGCTCGCCCCATAGCCGATGGAGGTGGGCACGGCGATCACCGGGCTCGAGACCAGACCCGCGACGACGCTGGGGAGGGCGCCCTCCATTCCCGCGCAGACGATGACGACGGACGAGGCCTCCAGGGTGGGCTGTTCCGGGAGCAGCCGGTGGAGCCCGGCGACGCCCACGTCGTAGATGCGGCGCACCGCGCTCCCGAGGACGGTGGCGGTGACCGCGGCCTCCTCGGCGACCGGGAGATCGCTCGTCCCGGCGGCGACCACGGCGATGGGCGCACGACCGATGGGCGTGGGGGTGCCGCCGCGCTGGGCCACGGCGGTTCGGGCGACCGGGTCGAGATCGACCGTGTCGCCGAAGGCCTCGGCGAGGGCGGCGGCGCCCTCGGGGGTGACCCGGGTGGCGAAGGCGGTCTGGCCGCGGTCGGAGATCTCCCGGAAGAGGGCGACCAGCTGCTCCGGCGTCTTGCCGGCCCCGAAGACGATCTCCGGGAAGCCGGTGCGGAGGGCGCGGTGATGGTCTACCCGGGCGAAACCGAGGTCCCGGAAGGGCAGCTCCCGGAGCTCGGCGAGGGCGTCGTCGACGGGCCGGGAGCCAGCCCGGACCGCTTCGAGGAGGGCACGGATCGCGTTGGGGTCCACGGTCTCGGGTGTAGCAGGAGCCCTCCCCCGGGGGGGCGCCGGACCAAGGTCGGGACCGCGGTGAGGCGACCTCGGGTTACTCGGCCCCGGTCGCGGCTTCGGCGGAGGCGGTGGTCGCCGCCGGCTCCGACGGCGCCGGGGCGGCCTCGGCCTCGGCCGCTCCCGTGCGCTGGGCAGCGCCGGGGGCCGACTCCTCCGTCGGAGCGACGCCCTCCGGGGCGTCCCCGGCCGCGCCAGCGGACCCCGCCGCCGCCTCGTCCTCGTCCGCC
>DAPKRP010000670.1:0-3081 GCA_031800515.1 Polyangiaceae bacterium LLY-WYZ-14_1
GCCCCGCCACGCCCGCTTCGAGCTCGCCGGCGGCGGCATGAGGGTCACCGACGAGGGCAGCCTCAACGGCGTCTACGTCCGCCTCGAGCGGGAGGCTCCCGTCGAGCTCCGGGACGGCGCGGTCTTCCGAATCGGGCAGGAGATCATCCGATTCGAGCGCCTCGCTCCGCCCCAGACGGACGCCGAGGGGGTCGAGATCATGGGCGCACCGGACCCGGGCTATCTCGGTCGGCTGTGCCTGGTGGTGGGGCGGTCGTCCGTGGCGAACTGCTTCTGCGTGCCGGAACGCGGCATGCACATGGGCCGGGAACGGGGCGACATCATCTTTCCGGACGATGGCTACGTCTCCGGGCTCCACTGCCGCATCCACGGCGAATCCGGGAAGGTCTGGCTCACCGACGTCGGGAGCTCGAACGGCACCTTCTTCCGCGTCGACGGCAGCCACGAGGTGCCTCCGGGCGCCCTCGTGCTGATGGGCCAGCAGCTCTTCCGCGTCGAGGTCTAGCAGTCCCGGCGGCCCCGGCGCGGCGGCGGCCCGCCGATGCCCGTCAGCCCCGGTCTCGAGGACCCGGAGAGCCGTCCGCGGCGCCCCCCCGACGTCCCTCGCCTTCGGACCAGGGCGCGGCGGCGGGATGGGCCCGAGCGGAGGGTCGCGGTCGGGGTAGGGAGCCGGCCCCATCCACCCGTTCCCGGAGGAATCGCCGGATGCGGTCCACCAGGAGCTCGGGCTGCTCCACCGGCGCGGCATGGCTTCCCCCGGGGATCACCTCGAGCTCCGCATCCGGGATCGCCCCCGCCATGGCCCGGGTCAGATCCGGCGGGATGAAGGTGTCCTTTTCCGCGACGAAGACCAGGGTTGGCGCGACGAGGCGCGGCAGCACGGATTCCGCCGAGTGCTCCCCCGCCGCCCGGAGCATCGCCAGGAACAGGTCCGGGTCCATCCAACGGATGTGCTCCCAGTAATGGCGAAAGTCTTCTTCCCGGAGAGCCAGGGCGTCCACCTCGCCGCTCAGCCGGGCCAGTCGGAAGGCGACCCCCGGAGGCACGCTGCCCCAGAGCGCCCGGGCCAGGCCGCGGTTCTTCTGCACCCCTTCGATCAGCCGGGGGAGCAGGTCCTTGAGGATGTCCGTGCCGTGGAACGTATGGGTGACCTTCCCGTAGGTCCCGCAGACGAGCACGTGGGCCGCCGCCCGTTCCGGCGCGTTCCGGGCCAGCTCGAGGGAGACCTGGGTGCCGAGGGAGTGCCCTATCAGCACCGGGCGACGGAGCCGCAGGTGGTCGAGCAGCCCGGCGAGGTCCCGGCTGAGGGCCGGGATGTCGATGCGGGCCCGGTCCCGGGGAGGACCGCTCCGCCCGTGCCCCCGATAGTGCCAATGGACGACGTCCCGGTCTTCCGCGAGGGCGGGCTGGATGTACTTCCAGGCGAAGCCGTCGCAGCCGAGGCCGTCGTTCAGCACCACCGGCGGGGTCTTGGTGCCCCCCTGTCCCGCCCGGACCCCGTACCAGATCGGCGTTCCGTCTTCTGCTTCGAAGAATCCTTGCCGGTCGTACTGCATCGCGGCGGTCTCTCGTACCCCTGCCGGGCAGCTCGGCCCCGGACCCGAGGGGGGGCCGGGGAAAGCGGTCGCGGCGCCGAGGCCAGGAAGGGCAGACCGCCCGTTCGACGAGAGCCAACGCCGCCAGGGGGCTTCGGGACCGGCGTTAGCCCGTTCCGAGCGTTCCCGCAGGAGCCCTAGAAATACCGCGGGGAGCCCGGCCGTGCACGCCGTCGGCGACGTCGCGCCCACCGACCGTTCGGATCCCACCGCCGTCCGGCTCCCAGGCGATCGAGGACCGCCGGCTCAGCTTTCTTCCCGGCCCCGCTCGTCGTCCGACCCCTCGTCGACGATGTCGTTGACCGAGGGGAGCCTCCGGATGTCCTGGAGACCGATCTTGACGCAACGCTGGACGATCCAGGAGAGCGACCGGTCCAGCCGGGCTGCCTCGTGCTGAATGTCCTGAAGCATCGACTCGGGGAAATACAGGCTTTGCTTTCGCTTGTCCGTGCCGGCCATGGTTTTTCCGTTCGTTCCGCGTCCGGGTGTGTGACCGGAGCGCATCGGTGAGGTCGTTAACGCCCGGTGGGCGTGGTAGTAAACGGGTCGGTCACCGGATGACCACGAAAGGCGCAAACCCCCCGTCCCCACGTACCTGTGCGTCCCGAGTCGCGGGTCGAGGGCCGCAGGATGTCGTGGAGCCTCCCCGAGACGGATGACTCGCGCCGGGGAGACTGAACGGGTGAGCAACCGAGCGCCCCGACGCCGCTGGGCAGGGCTCTGGGGAACCTCGAGCGGCTTGCTCGTCGGGCTCGTTCTCGGCCTGACCCTGGGCTCGTCGGCTCGGGGGGACGACGACGACGACGCCTCCGGCCCCGAGCCCAGCCCCTTCGCCAAGCTCGCGATCTTCGCTCGGGCCCTCTCCCACATCGAGGCGGTCCATGTGGAGCAACCCGACCATGACGCGCTCATCTACGGAGCCATCCGGGGCATGGTCGACACCCTCGACCCCCATTCGGCGTTCCTCGACCCGGAGGAAAGCCGCATCTTCGCCTCCGACACGGAAGGCCGATTCGGCGGCGTCGGCGTTCGGATCGGCGTGGACGATGGCTGGATGGTGGTCCTCTCGACCATCGAAGGCGGGCCTGCCGCCCGGGCGGGCGTCCAATCCGGGGACCGATTCCTCCGGGTGGCCGGAGAGGATGCCCGGGACATGCGCCTCGACCGGGCGGTTCGCCT
Source organism: Polyangiaceae bacterium LLY-WYZ-14_1 (assembly GCA_031800515.1). Classification (GTDB taxonomy): domain Bacteria; phylum Myxococcota_A; class Polyangia; order Polyangiales; family DAPKRP01; genus DAPKRP01. Next base: position 2,775 of record DAPKRP010000670.1, read on the forward strand.
GATGCGGGGCGAGCCCGGCACGGAGGTGTCCGTTCGCCTCCGACGCCCGAGGACCGGGGAGGCCCTCGACCTCGTGCTGCGTCGGGAGGTGATCCGCGTCGAGGCCGTCGAGGGCCGGCTCCTGCCGGACCGGATCCTCTATCTCGCCGTGGCGAGCTTCCAGGCGACGACCGTGGGGGAGCTCCGCCGGGTCATCGACCGGGCGGTCGCCCAGGCGGAGCCCGCCGGCGGGCTCACCGGGGTGCTCCTCGACCTCCGGGGCAACCCCGGCGGCCTCGTCCAGCAGGCGGTGCTCGTCGCCGATGAG
>DAPKRP010000671.1:0-2972 GCA_031800515.1 Polyangiaceae bacterium LLY-WYZ-14_1
GCACGCTCGGACGTCGCGCGGGCCGACGTGCCGGGGGGCGAGAGCATCCCCTACGTCATCGCCTACCATGAGATCGTGAAGTCGCCCGAGGGCGCCGAGGCCTCCAGCGACGAGGGCGACCACGCCTTCGTCGTCCCCCGCTTCGTCGGCGACCACGGACAGATATTCGGCGGCCCGATCCGGGTCGTCCCCCTGGTGGGCGCAGGCGGCGGCGAGGTCGAGGAGCCGTTCCCGCCGTTCCGCCGGGTCCCGGGCGCCCTCGAGGCGGAGGGCGAGGACGGCGAGGAGCCGGTTCGCCTCCCCCGCCCGCGCGTAGAGGTCGGTGAGCCGCTCGAGGGCGCCCCGGTCCCCCGGCGCGACGGCGAGGATCCGGAGGAGCGCCCGGGCCTCCCGCCCCGGGCTGCCCCGGTCCCGGTGGAGGTCCGCGATCCGGGAGAGGGTCCCCACCTTCTCGGCACCCCGCTGGCGGCAGACCATCCGTTCCAGGGCGCCGAGGACCAGGTCGTCCTTTCCGCTGGCCTCGGCGAGGTCGAGGGCGAGGGCCGACCAGGCCGGGTCCCGGTCCCCGAGGCGGTCCAGGGCTTCCAGGGCCACCCCGGCGGCGAGCTCGACGGCGGGCAGCGCGGCGAGCCGCTCGATGGCGAGCCGCAGGGAGCTCGCCGACTCCGCCCCCGGGGTGGCGAGGGCGGCCACCACCGCCTCCCGAAGTACGCCGGGATCCGTCGCCTGGCGGGTGCACCAGGCGAGCCAGCGGGCGGCCCGTTCCGGGTCCCGGGGGGCGAGGGCCGCCCAGCGGGCGAACGCCTCCTCCCGGACCTCGTCTTCCAGGTCGCCGGTGCCGTCGACGATGTGGGCGAGGAGATGGGCCGAGTCGCCGAACACGTGCCGTGCCGCGGCGATGGCCCGCTGGGCGGTCTCCGGCGGAAGGGCGTCGAGCCGGGGGGCGGCGAAGAGGAGCGCCTCCGGCGGCGGGGGAGAATCTTCGAGGGCCTCCGCCAGGGTGCGCCAGGCGTCGTCGAAGGCGCCATCGGCCTCGAGGAGCTCGGCGAGGCGAACGCTGCGACCGACCCGCTCCGCCACCCATTCCGTGTTCCGGGCCCGGGCCCGGAGGGCGCGGCGGAGCAGGGTCGAGTCCCCGAGGCGCCGTCCCGCCCGTTCGAGCCGGGCGGACGCCTCCGCGTCGTTCGGGTCGTCCTGAAGCGCCTGGAGGGCCGCCTCGGCGCTCTCCCGAAACCGACCCTGGGCCGCCTCGAGGGCCGCCAGGAGATGGGAGAGGCGACGCCGCTCGGGGGCGGGGGCATGGGGAAGCCGGCTCCGGAGGTGGGCGATGGTTCGGGCGTCGTCCCCCTCCACCAGGTGGAGCTGCTCGAGGAGGGTGGCGCTCGCCCCGTCCTGGGGCTGGTCCCGGAGGATCTCCTCGAGAAGGCGGCGGGCCCGCTCCCGTTGCTCCGGCGCATCCCGGCTCAGGGCGACGACCCGGCGGAGAGCCCGGATCCGGGAAGGCCCCTCCGGGGCCCGGGCGAGCTCCGCCTCCGCCCGACCGAGCCGGGTCTCCTCGGCGTGGGCCGGGCCTTCCAGGCGCTTCACCTCGCCGAAGATCGAGGGGTCGTCGGGATGGCGGGCGGCGAGCCGCTGCCAGCAGCGCAGGGCCCGGCGGGCCGAGCCGAGGCGGGTTTCGGCATGGTGCGCGAGGGACCGGAGCAGGGCGTCGAAGGCCGCCGGGTCCTCCCGGTCGGCGCCGAGGGACACCCCCCGGACGAAGGCCGCCTCGAGGGCCTCCGGGAGCCGGCCCGGGTCGCCGGAGGCATCGGAGAGCTCCCCGACCCGCTCCAAGGCTTCCTCGCTGCGGGGATCGTGGGCGAGGGCCCGGATGGCGAGCTCGAGGGCCCAGGTCGGGGGCCCCGGTAGCTCCCCCCGGGCCTCGGCGGCGCGCAGGAGCCATCGACCCCGCGCCTCCCGCTGCGCGGGGTCGATGGCGAAGGCCATCTCCTCGAGGACCAGGGCCCGGTCGAGGATGGCCCCCGCCGCTTCCAGGTCGTCGAGGAGCGGCTCGTAGATCGCTTCCAGACCCGCTTCCTCGTCGAAGGCGAGGAGGAGGGAGGCGGCCGCCACGGAGGGGAGGGCGGCGGCTTCGGCGCGTTCCGCCGCGGCGAGGAGCAGGCTCTGCCGGGCCTCGCCGGAACGAAGCTGGCGAGCCGCGTAGCCGAGGACGGCGACCGCCGCCTCGTGCCGGTCTTCCCGGGCCAGGACCGCCGCGTAGTCCCGGGCGAGGCCCGGGTCGTCGGGTCGTTCGAGGAAGGCCGTCGCGAGGAGGGATCGGGCCCGTTCCCGGCCCTCGTCGTTGTCCGCCTGCCGGCTCGCCGCGAGCCGGGTGACCGCGACCGCCTGCTCGTCGTCCCCGAGAGCCCAGAGCAGCCAGGCGAGGGATTCCGCGGGCTCCGGGTCTTCCGGGTCGGCGGTGAGGGCCCGCCGGTAGGCCCCGGCCGCCTCCCGGAGGTCCCCCCGGCGCCAGGCGAGACGGGCGACGAGCTCCTGGACCCGCGCCTCTGAGGGCTGCCCGGCGGCCACCGTCGCCGCGGCGCGGGCGTAGGCCTTCGCCGCGTCCGGGCGGGCGGCGGCGATGCACAGGAGCGCGGTCTGGGCCAGGGTCTCCGGTTCCTCCGGGTCGGCGGCGGCCGCCTCTCGAAAGGCCCGAGACGCTTCTTCGAGGGAGCGATGGTGGGACTGCCAGAGGCGGGCGGCCTGCCGCCAGGCCTCGGCGCGGGTCGGGCCCGGGGCATCGGATTCCTCCGCCTCCCGGATCCGCGCTTCGACCGCGTCCAGGGGGTCGTCGAGGCCGCCGTCGACCTCCTGGAACCGGTGGAGGGTGTTCGGCAGGACGGGGGGCACCGGCGGGTCCGCCAGGCCGGGGGCCAGGGGGTCGGCCTCCAGGCTGTCCCGGGGGCTCGAGGGCAGGGCGGGGAGACTCGGCC
>DAPKRP010000672.1:0-14516 GCA_031800515.1 Polyangiaceae bacterium LLY-WYZ-14_1
GCGAAAGCGGCTCGGGACGTGGAGAGACCCGTAGAAGGGGAGATGCTCGTGGACGAGGCTCCAGGGGTGGACGGGGCTCGCCTTCCCCTGGGTGAAGGCGACGAAGAGCACCAGCCCGGCCACCGCCCAGAGACGGCCTCGGGTGCGCCGGTCGCCAGCCCGGCCTGGCAAAGCGACCCGGAGGGCGTGCAGCACCCCCCATCCCGCGAGCGCCACCGGGAGCCACCCGACGAAGGCTCCGTATTCCCCCCAGACCCAGACGTGCTCCCCGGTGAACCAGGGATGATCCCGGGCGACGAGCAGCTCGAGCACCTCGGCGAGGGTCAGGGCGTCGTCACTCCGGACGGGCTTCGGGAAGCGGGTGACGGTGAGGAAGATGGGCACGACCCGGAAGGCGCCGATGAGCGCGGTCAACGCCGCCGCGAGGAGCCCCGCCCGCAGCACCCGCCGGCTCCGTTCCCAGCAGGCGAAGGGCCAGACCCGGGCCAGGGCGTCGAAGCCCAGGAGCAGGACGAAGTAGGGGAAGGGGTAATGCCCCCCCTCGGCGAGGACGAGGCCGAGGAGCAGGGCCACGGACGCGGCGTGGCGCAGGTCGTCTTCCGCGAGGCGCCAGGCCAAGAGCAGCGCCGGTCCATAGGCGAAGGCGCAGAAGGTGGCATGACCGCCTGCCCCGTGGAGGGCGAAGAAGCCGGAGCAGGACCAGACGAAGGCGGCGAGGGTCGCCCCGGCGGCGCGGAGCCCGAGGACCCGACGGCCGAGGGCGAAGGTCCCGGCGAAGGCGATCCCCGTATGCAGCGCCAGAAAGAGCTTGTGCCCGAGGGTGGTGCCGAAGAGCAGACCGGTGATCGCCCAGGTCGGGGAGAGCACCTGGGACTGGGGATTGCCCCAGAGGGGCACGCCCCCGCAGTGATGGGGGTTGAACAGGGGCCATTCCCCGTGGCGCAGGACCGCGACCCGCCCCGCCTCCCACATGTGGTGGAACCACTGCCAGTCCCCCCAGCCCGTCGCCTCCGGGGCGAGGAAGGCGGGGGCCCAGAAGGCGAAGCCGACGACGGTGCTGGCGACGACGAGCCCGGCGTGGGCTCGCCTCCGACGGTCGGACCAGATGCTCACCGCTCGCTCGGCGTGCCCTCCGGGGCGGTCGCCTCCGGGGCCCTCGGCATGGGGCGGGGAGAGCCGGGCCGACGGCGCGCCGGGTCGCGCCGAGCGACCAAGACGAATCCTTCCGGCAGGGGGGGCCACGGGCGGCTCCGGATCGGCGCCGGGACCCGGGCGAGGGCCAGCTCGGCGACGCGGCGGGCGAGCTCGAAGTTGTCCCCCCGGGCGAGGATCGAGGCGATGTAATCCAGGTTGTAGACCCGCCGTACGGGGGCGACCCGGACCACCTCGAGCCCGGCCCGGAGGGCGAAGCCACGGAGGGTCTCCGGGGTGAAGAACCAGAGATGGGCGCGGTGGTAGTGGGTCCAGCGGGGACCCAGGAGGCGGGCCCCTGGGCTGCTCGAGTCGTTGGTGGCGACCAGCAGCACGCCCTCCGGCGAGAGCACCGACCCGGCCCGGGCCAGGGTGTCGACGGGGTCCCGAACGTGCTCGATCACGTCGATCAGGCTGACCAGGTCGAAGGGACGCTCGCCCATGGTCGCCGGGGCGTCTTCCAGCCGGCCCCGGAGGATCCGGCGGCCGGGATACTCATCGGGCCGTGGTGGCCCGAGGGGGTCGAGGCCGACCGCCTCCCAGCCGGCTTCCTGCGCCGCCAGGAGGGAAAAGCCGAGGCCGCAGCCCACGTCCAGGAGTCGCCGTCGGGGGGGAGGCCCGGAGACCCCCTCCCCGGGCGGAGAGACGGGCGGCGGCATATGAGCCTCCCCGAGGGCCAGCATCCGACGATAGGTGGCCCGCTTGGTCGCTTCGAGGCCGCGCGCCGCCCCGGGACCGGGGAGCCCCCGGTGACCCGCCGCTGGCGGCCCTTCCGAGGGGAGGAAACCGAACTGCTCGTAGTAGTGGTCGTCGTAGATCGCCCCGAGCTCGGCGTCCGTCGGCTGGGGGTCGGCATAGCGGAGACCGCAGCGGCGACAGCGCACGACCCAGGGCAGCGCCTCGGGAAAGGGAGGGATCGCGGTGCCCCGGCCGGCACAGGAGGGACAGGGCCGCGGGGGCAGGGAGCCGTGCATGGTCGAAGAGGCGGGCGGCGGCGGAGGCCCCGGGCTGGCGGACCGGATGGCCCCGGCGGTCGGCCTGCGGATCTACGTGAGCCCTCCCGGGGTCGCAAGGGTTCCGGCGGGGCGCTACCTTGGTCGGTTCCCATGCCGTCCCCGCCCCGGACCCTCATCGTCACGCCGACCTACAACGAGCGGGACAACCTGGAGGCCTTTAGTCGGGACGTCCGCCGCTTCTTTCCGGAGGCGGACCTCTTGGTGGTCGACGACGCCTCGCCGGACGGGACGGGCGCCCTAGCGGACCAGCTCGCCCAGGAACACACCTGGCTCCGGGTGCTCCATCGACCGGCGAAGCTCGGGATCGGAACCGCCTACGTCGAAGCGTTCACCCGAGGGCTCGCCGAAGGCTACGAGCTGCTCTTCGAGATGGACGCGGACCGCTCCCACGACCCCCGCCACCTCCCCGCCTTCCTCGAGGCCTTCGACCAGGGGGCGGACGTGGTGATCGGCAGCCGGAACATCCCGGGCGGCGGCGTCCGGGGCTGGGGGCCGGGGCGCCATCTCTTGTCGAAGGGGGGAAGCCTCTACAGCCGGACCATCCTGGGCCTGCCCATCCGCGACCTGACCAGCGGCTTCAAGGGCTTCCGCCGGGAGGTGCTCGAGGCCATCGCCCTCGGCGAGGTCCGTAGCGAAGGATATTCCTTTCAGATCGAGCTCACCTACCGGGCGATTCGTCAAGGCTTCCGGGTGGCCGAGGTCCCCATCCAGTTCGTCGACCGGAGCCGGGGGGAGAGCAAGATGTCGTCGACCATCTTCGCCGAGGCGGTCGTGATGGTCTGGAAGCTCCGCCTGGACGCCGCCCGGGGGCGCCTCTAGCTCCGAGCGGGGCGGGTAGATCGACCGGTTCCCCGGTCCGCTGGCGTTGCCGTTCGGCGGCGCGGCATTATCGATAGGCAGCCATGCTCCGCATCCTCCTGTTCCTCGGAACCAACCTCGCGATCCTCATCGTCTTCGGTCTCGTGGCGAGCCTCCTCGGGGTGGACCGCTACCTGACCGGCACCGGGCTGAATCTGCCCGCCCTCCTGGTGTTCTCGGCGCTCTTCGGCTTCGGGGGGGCGTTCGTCTCCCTGTTCATCTCGAAGTGGATGGCGAAGCGGAGCGTCGGCGCCCGGGTGATCGACCAACCCCGCACCGCGACGGAGGCCTGGCTGGTGGACACGGTCCGGCGGCAGGCGAAGGCGGCGGGGATCGGGATGCCCGAGGTGGCGATCTACGATTCCGGGGACGTCAACGCCTTCGCCACCGGCTGGAACAAGAACAACGCCCTGGTCGCCGTCAGCACCGGGCTGCTCCAGCACATGAGCCAGGAGGAGGCGGAGGCGGTCCTCGGCCACGAGGTGAGCCACGTCGCCAACGGGGACATGGTCACGATGGCGCTCCTGACCGGCGTCCTGAACACCTTCGTCATCTTCCTGTCCCGGGTGGTCGGCTTCCTGGTGGACTCGGCGCTCCGGGGGCGGGACTCGGAACGGAGCGGCCCCGGGATCGGCTACTTCGTCGTCAGCATCGCGGCCCAGATCGTCTTCGGGATCCTCGCGTCGATGATCGTCGCCTGGTTCAGCCGGCGCCGGGAGTTCCGGGCCGACGCCGGAGGCGCCGCCCTGGCGGACCGCTCCGCGATGGTCTCCGCCCTCCGGGCCCTCGGGCGCGTCCACGGCAGCCCGGCCCTCCCGAACGAGGTCAAGGCCTTCGGCATCCGGGGCGACCAGATCGCCAACCTCTTCTCCTCCCATCCGCCCCTCGAGGTGCGGATCGCCCGGCTCGAGGCCCAGCGCACCCTGGAGTCGGCGGCCGGCATCCAGCTGCAGCGCTAGTCACCGAGGGTCTGTGGGCCTGGTGCGCCCAGTGTGAACCAGGCTCACACCTGCGCGGTGGGGTGTGGAACGAGGACCACACTACCGGTTCGCGGACCACGGGGCGGCGCGCCCCTCCCGGCGGGCGGTGAGGAGCCCTTCGTAGAGCCCGAAGAGCCCGTCGAAGTGGTCGTCCATGGTGGGCAACCCGTCGGCGATCCGGCGGGCCGCGGCGCCCAGAGCCGCCGGGTCCCGGTCGAGCAGGCGGTCCAGGGCGGCGGCGACCTCGTCGGGCCCGGCCTCCGGGTCGTAGGCCTCCGTCGCCTGGGGGTCGGCGAAGGCGCCCGCGCCGCCCTCTCCGGGCAGCACGACGGGGGTGCCGGAGGCGAGGGTCTCGGCGATGACGAACCCGTAGGTCTCGCAGAGGGAGGCGTGGACCAGGGCGTCCACGCTGGCGAGCATCGCCGCGTACTCGGCGCGGTCGTGGGTGAAAGACCGAAAGGTCGCCATCGGCAGCTCCCGCGCCAGCGCCTCGAGCCGCGGCCGTTCCGGGCCATCCCCCAGCACGACGAGCGCCAGGGGCCGGCGGCGGGCCAGGCGGCGGACCGCTTCGACGGAGAGGGCCTGGCGCTTGTCCGCGGCGAGGCGCCCGGTGATGAGCACGAGGCGGGCCGCCGGGTCGCCGTCGAGGGGGCCGAGAAGGGGGCGCCGGAGCGCCGGGTCGGCGCGGGAGGGACCGAGGTCGTCGCGGCTGATCCCGAAGGGCACGGTGACCACGTTGCGGCACCCTTCTTGCCTAAGCTCCGCCTCGAGCCAATGGCCAGCCACCACCGTGACATCCACCGAGCGCACGACGGCGCGGATGCCGAGCCAGGCCGGCGCGAGCGCCGCCCGAAGGGCTCGCCGCCGGAGCCCGGGGAGGCGACGGAGGGGGCCGCCGAGCAGCCGGCGGGCCGTCGGGCGGACGTAGCAGCCCAGGGGATCCGAGTGATAGACGTAGGAACGCACCGGGATCTCTCGGAGCGTGGCGGCGACCGCGGCGGGCAGGAAGGGACTGCTCACCTGCAGGACGTCCGGGGCATGGGCCCGAACCAGGGCCCGCATGCGGTCCACCCGTATCGGCGCATGGTAGCTCGGGTCGTAGGGCATCGGCGGACCCGGGTAGCGGACGATGCGGCCCCCGGGCACCGGGTCGTCCGCGTCGTTCGGCCCGGGGGCGACGACGACCACCTCGTGCCCCGCCCGGTCCGCGGCAGCCAGCAGCTTTCCAAGGTACGAGCGCACCCCACCCCCGCGCTCTGAGTAGAACTCCGCCAGGTCCAAAATCCGCATGACGACGACGCATCTATCAGAGGACCCCACCCGCCGCGACGCGCCGGAGCCGACGACCGCCGGCGTCGAAGGACATCGCCGCGCCGCCAGCCGGGAAGGGGCGACGACCGCTCCGGCTCGGGAATGGCCCCGGCGCATCGGGCTGATGAACGACTACCTCCGGGTGCCCTGGGCGAACGGCTCGTCCTTCGCCAGCCAGTTTCTCTACCGGCGCTTCCGGGAGCTCGGCCACGAGGTGGTCCTGATGGGCCCGCGGGAAGGCGCCGACGCCCCGGACGACCTGCCCCCGAACACCATCACCTTCCCCGCCGCGCCCCTCCGGGCGAGCGGGATGGCGAACGACGGCGAAGGCCGGGTCGGGCTCTGGCTGCCCTTCCCCGGACGCAAGGCCCTCGACGCGACGGAAGCGGCGGACCTGGACGTCGTGATCGGCCAGACCTCGAACGAGCTCGTGGACCTGGGGGTCTGGCTCCGGTGGCGGCAGGGGGTGCCCTTTCTGATCGTCAACACCCTCCACATCGCCAGCGCCTACAACGCCCTTCTGCCGAACTTCCTGCTTCGAAACCGGGCGATCCACGGCTTCTTCCGGGACCGGCTGATCCCCTGGGTCGAACGCCACACCGCCAAGGTCCACAACGAATCCGACGGTCTCGTGGTGCTGTCGGAGGGGCTGGCGGACTACTGGCGGGCCCGGGGGGTGACGGTCCCGATCCACGTCATCCCCCGCAGCGTCGACCCGGAGATCTTCGACGCCCCGGTCACCCCGGACCCCTTCCCCGGCGAAGCCAAGAAGGGCGGGCGGATCCTCTGCGTCTGCCGCCATGCCCGGGAAAAAGAGGTCGACCGGCTCATCGAGCTCTTCGCCCGCTACGTCGCCCCGGCCTCGCCGAGCGCGACCCTCACCCTGGTGGGGGACGGCCCGGAGCACGAAGAGCTCAAGGCCTTGGCGGCGGAACAGGGCGTCGAGGACCGGGTGTTCTTCATCGGGGAGGTGGCGATCCGGAAGATGCCGAGCTGGTATCGGCACGCCGACGTCTTCGTCTATGCCTCCCTCTCGGAGACCTACGGGCAGGTGATCAGCGAAGCCTCCTGGTGTGGCCTGCCGGTGGTGGCCTTCGCCGACGGGATGGGGGTCTCCTCCCAGCTGGCGCAGGGGGAGACGGGCATCCTCGTCGACCCGGGCCCCGACCGAGAGGTGGCCCACTGGCACTTCGCCAAGGAGGTGGTGGCCTTTCTCCGACAGCCTCGGCGTCGCGAGGTGTTCGGCCGGGCCGCCTCCGCCCGGGCCCGGGAGCGGGCGGCCCCGGAACGCGTCCTCGACCGTCACTTCGAGGTCTTCGAAGCCGCCCGCCAGCACTGCCGGGAGACCTGGGGGAAGGAACGCCACCGGGAACGCCGGGCCCGCCGAGCCCTGCTCCGCTGGCGGCTCGTCCAGGCCCTCGCCGTGGCCGCCGGAGCCCTCCGCCCGCCGCCCACGGTCAACCGGCGGGGCGTCCGTCCGCCGAGCTGGGGGCGTCTGGACAAATCCGCCGCCCGCTGACCGGGCGGGTGGACCGTTCGGCCCGGGTCATTCCAGGGCCTGAAGCACCACCCGAACCTCCCGGCGTTCCTTGCCGTCCCGGGCGACGGTGAGCACGACCTCCTGCCCGACCCGATGACGGTTGAGCTCGTCCGCGAGCTCGAGCCAGCTGGACACCGCCTCGCCGTCGACGGCCAGGATGACGTCCCCCAGGTGGAACTGCCCGTCCTCGCTCCAACCCGCGGGGACGAGGCCCGCCGCCTCGGCGTTGCTGCCCGGCTCGACCGCCTGGAGGATCACACCCCGGAGGCCGATGCGCCGGGCCAGGTCGGCATAGCCGGCCCGGATCCCGAGCCCCGGCCGCGCGTAGCGTCGCCGGGCGATGAGCTCGGGGACGACCCGGTTCAGGGTGTCGATGGGCACGGCGAAGCCGACCCCGGCGCTGGCCCCGCTGGGGCTCTGAATCGCGGTGGTGACGCCGACGATCCGCCCGGCGCTATCGAGCAACGGTCCACCGCTGTTCCCCGGATTGATCGCGGCGTCGGTCTGGATGACCCCCCGGATGGTCAGGCCGCTGGTCGCGCGGATCTCCCGGTCGAGGGCGCTGATCACGCCGGCGGTGAGGGTGTAGTCGAGGCCGAAGGGATTCCCGATGGCGAACACCTTTTGGCCGACCTGCAGGTTCGATGATTCCCCGACGGGCAGGGGCCGGAGCTGGTCCGGCATCGCCTTGATCCGCAGGACGGCGAGGTCGAAGTCCTGGGCCGCGCCGACCAGCTCCGCCTCGTACTCGGACTGATCCTGCAGGGTGATGCGCGCCCGGCTCGCCCCTTCGAGCACGTGGAAGTTGGTGACCACGTGGCCCTCGTCGTCCCAGAGAAAGCCGGAGCCCGTGCCCTGGCGCACGTCGGCGACGTCGACCCCGAACCCCCGAAGCACCCGAGCCCGCCGGAGGGTCGTGATGAAGACGACGCTCGGCGCCGACTGCTGGAAGATCGAGACGGTGGTGCGCTCGTCCTCGGCGAGGTCGCCCCGGGGCTCGATCGCCCGAGGCTCCGGGCCCTGGAACCGCGTCAGGCCGCGGCCGAAGGGCCCCCGGCCCTCCAGGGCGAGAAGCGCGACGGGGCCTACCACCGAGCCGGCGACCGAGCCCAGCAGGAACGCGAAGAAGACCACCAGGGTCGACGTTCGGGACGGCACCGTGCGGGTGTAACACTTCCGGGACCGATGCACGGGGGGCCGGTATAGTGGCCCCACCATGCCCCCTACGGACCCGCCCCGGACGGACACGAAGGACGCGTCCGGGCCGCCCCATCGCTATACGGCCGCCCTCGCCGACCGCATCGAAGGGCGTTGGCAGGCCTTCTGGGACGAGGACCGCACCTTCCAGCAGCCGAACCCGGGGGAGCCCGGCTTCGACGCCTCCCGGCCCAAGTTCTACTGCCTGGACATGTTCCCCTACCCGTCCGGGGCGGGGCTCCACGTCGGCCATCCGGAGGGCTACACGGCGACGGACATCCTCTGCCGGCTCAAGCGGATGAAGGGCTACAACGTGCTTCATCCGATGGGCTGGGACGCCTTCGGGCTTCCCGCGGAGCAGTACGCGATCCGCACCGGCATCCATCCTTCCGTGACCACCCGGAAGGCGATCGACAACTTTCGGCGACAGCTCAAGCGCTTCGGCTTCTCCTACGACTGGAGCCGGGAGCTCGGGACCATCGACCCCGACTACTACCGATGGACCCAATGGATCTTCCTGCAGATCTACGGCAGCTGGTTCGACCCGGAGGCGGCGCGGGTGCGTCCCATCTCCGAGCTCGTCGCGGCCTTTCGCGCCGGGGAACGGCCGATCGGCTTCAACCCGGGGGCGACGGAGGTGCCGGCGGAGGATCGGGAACGCCGACTCGGCGACGACTGGGACGACCTCGACCCGACGCTCCGACGCCGCATCGTGGACAGCTGGCGCCTGGCCTTCATCGCCCGGCAGACGGTCAACTGGTGCCCCGCCCTCGGGACCGTCCTGGCCAACGAGGAAGTGATCGATGGGCGCAGCGAACGCGGGGATCACCCGGTGCTCCGGAAGCCCCTCGAACAATGGGTCTTCCGCATCACCGCCCTCGCCGACCGCTTGCTCGCCGGGCTCGACGGGCTGGACTGGCCGGAATCGACGCTGACCAAGCAGGGCGTGTGGATCGGCCGGAGCGAAGGCGCGGAGATCGACTTTCCCCTGGCCCAGGGGGTGGGCGGTCTGGAACGGCTCCGGGTCTACACGACGCGTCCGGATATCCTCTTCGGCGCGACCTACATGGTCGTCGCCCCGGAGCATCCCCTGGTGGACGCGGTCCTCGCGGGGGACGCGCCGGCAGGTGGCGGCGGAGACCTCGCCGCCATCCGGAGCTACGCGGAGCAAGCGCGGAACCGCTCCGACCTCGACCGGCAGCGTTCGAAGGACAAGACCGGGGTCGCCCTCGGGGTGGACGCCATCAACCCGGCGACGGGACGACCCATCCCGGTCTGGATGAGCGACTACGTGCTGATGGGCTACGGGGAAGGCGCGATCATGGCCGTCCCCGCCCACGACGAGCGGGACCACGAGTTCGCCACGGTCTTCGGGCTGCCCATCGTCCCCGTGGTCCGACCGAAGGACGCCCAGGCACCGCCCGCCGGCTGCTTCCCCGGCGAGGGGCGGGCCATCGATAGCGCCAACGACGAGGTCGATCTCGACGGCCTGCCGACCGCCGAGGCGAAAGCCACGATCGTCGACTGGCTCGACCGCACCGGGCGGGGCAAGCGTCGGGTGAACTTCAAGCTCCGGGACTGGGTGTTTTCCCGCCAGCGCTACTGGGGGGAGCCCTTCCCCATCGTCTTCGACGACGACGGCAACCATCACCCCGTCGACGAAAGCGCCCTCCCGGTGGCCCTGCCGGAGCTCGAAGACTACCAGCCGGTGGAAAGCGAAGACCCCCAGCCTCTCCTCGCGAAAGCGGAGGGCTGGATGCGCACCACCGCCGGGGACGCGGGGGTCTCGTCCCTCCCGCCGGACACGCCGGTGACCCGGGAGACGAATACGATGCCGGGCTGGGCGGGAAGCTGCTGGTACTATCTGCGTTTCTGCGACCCCCGGAACGACCGGCAGCTGGTCGGCGAGCCCGCGGACGCCTATTGGATGGGGGACCGGGGCGTCGACCTCTACGTCGGCGGCGCCGAGCACGCCGTCCTCCACCTGCTGTACGCGCGCTTCTGGCATCAGGTGCTCCACGATCTGGGCCACGTCCGGAGCCCGGAGCCCTTCGGGAAGCTCTTTCACCAAGGCCTCATCCTGAGCTTCGCCTACCGGGACGAGACCGGCCGAACGATCCCCGTCGACGAGGTCGAGGAAGTCGGAGAGAACGAATTCGTCCTTTCCGATGGCGGCGCTCCGGTCACCCAGATCGTGACCAAGATGAGCAAGTCCCTCCGGAACGTGGTGAACCCGGACGACGTCATCGCCGATTTCGGCGCCGACACCTTTCGCCTCTACGAGATGTACATGGGGCCGCTGGAAGCCTCGAAGCCCTGGAACACGAAGGACATCGGCGGGCTCTTTCGCTTCCTGCAACGGGTCTGGCGGCTGGCCGTCGACGAGGCGTCCGGTGAGCTCACCCTGGCGGAGCACGCCGACGACGGCATCGAACGACAGCTGCATCGGACGGTCGCCAAAGTCGACCAAGACGTAGAACGGCTGGCCTTCAACACCGCCATCGCCGCGATGATCGAGCTGGTGAACGCCGCCTCCCGGGCCGGTGGTCTCACCCGGGACCAGCTGCATCGCTTCGTTCGGGTCCTCGCCCCCTTCGCCCCGCACCTGGGGGAGGAGCTCTGGCACCGCCTCGGCGAGACGACCAGCGTCGCCCGCGCCCCCTGGCCCGAAGTGGACCCGGCGATGCTTCGGGACGACGAGGTGGAGGTTCCGGTTCAGGTCAAAGGAAAGGTGCGCAGCCGCATCACGGTGGCCGCCGACGCGGACCAGGCGACCATGGAGCAGGCGGCGCTCGCCGACCCGAAGATCAAGGAGCTGCTGGGGGACGCCGCCCCCCGAAAGGTCATCGTCGTCCCGGGCCGCCTGGTCAACATCGTACCCTAGTACCCCTGCCCGGAAGTTCGACCCCGGAAGGCCCAGGCGGGAGGGATCGGGTAGGCCTGCTCCACCGGGCGGTGGTCGAAGAGGCCGAGCGCCTCCCGGTGGATGAAGAGGTCCCGGCGGGCCCGGCGCGCTTTTTCCCGAGCCGCCTCGTAGGCGGCGACCGCCGCCGAGTCCCCCGGGGACTGACCCGCTTGCCGAGCCTGGATCTCGCATTCGAGGATGGCCGCATCCACCCGGCTCGCCGTCCGTCCGAGGGCGCTCGCCATCTCCTCCACCATCTCGGCGTAGAGGTCACCGTGGCCGTAGACCGAATGGACCCGCTTCCGCAGCCGGTCGGCGTGGACGCTGTCGATCCCGAGCCGGTCCGACCGCTCGAGAAGAGACCGGAGGTGCTCCGGGAGGCTCACCCCGCCGGCTCCCCGCCGGCCCCCCGAACCGGCGGCAGCGGGGTCAGATGGTCGACGGGGCCGATGCCCTGCCCGACGCCCCAGCCCCGACGGAGGGCCAGCGTGAGCCAGGCTTTGGCCCCCCGGACCGCGGTCTCGGGCCCATCGCCCCAGGCGAGCCGGGCGGCGATCGCCGCGCTCAGGGTGCAGCCGGTGCCGTGGGTGTGCGGGGTGGCGACCCGGGGACCGGCGATGCGCAGGAGGGCGGCGTCCTCCGTGGCCGGCGCGGCCTCCCCTCGGCGCATCGCCAGGACGTCGACGGACCGGCTCGTGTCGGCGTCCGCCGTCAGGTGCCCCCCTTTGACCAGGACCGCCCGGGGTCCCCGGGCGAGGAGGGACCGGGCAGCCCGCTCCGCCCCGGCGGTGTCCTCGACGGGCGCACCCCCGAGGGCGGCTGCCTCGGCGGCGTTGGGCGTGAGCAGGGTCGCCACCGGCAGCAGCTGGTCCCGGACCGCCCGCCGGGCGTCCGCATCGAGGAGCGCCGCCCCGTGCTTGCTGATCATCACCGGGTCGACCACCACCGGGAGGGACGACGCCCGGAGGCGCGCCGCCACCACCTCGACCACCGCCGCCGAGCCCAGGGCACCGGTCTTTACCGCGGCCACCGGAAGGTCGCCGAGCACGGCATCGATCTGGTCCCCCACCAGCTCCGGGGAGACGACGGAGACCGCGGACACGCCCTGGGTGTTCTGCACCGTCAGCAGGGTGAGGACCGCGGCGCCGTAGACGCCGTGCTGGTGAAAGGTCTTGAGGTCCGCCTGGATCCCGGCGCCGCCGGAGGGGTCCGAGCCAGCGATGGTCAGGACGACGGGGGGCGTCGACGGGGATGCGGAGGCTTGGGTCACCAAGGTCTCATGGTCCCCCCTGGCGCGGGAGAACGCACGTCCCTCGACGGCGCCAGGGCGGGTCGGCCCGGGCGCCCATGCGTGCGTGTCCAGGCCGTTGCGCTACCGTCGCCGGCTCATGCGGGTTTCCGAGACCGCTCCGGCTCGCCCGCCGGGTCCCCGCACCCTGCTGCCCGTCGTCGCCGCCCTGACCCTCGCGGCGGCGGCTTCCGTCGGGGGCGGGTGCGAAGACGCCGCCGACCCGGCGCCTGCGGACGCCCCCGGGGACGGGGAGCCGGGAGGACCGCCGGCTCCGGAGGCCACGCCTGAACCCGTCTTCGTCGAGCACGAGGTCCAGGAGGGCGAGACCCTCTGGGCCATCGCCCGCGCCTACGAGCTCCCGGTGAGCGCGGTGATGGAGGCGAACGCCCTCCGCCCCCGGGACGTCCGCCGATTGAGCAAGGGCAAGGTGCTGAAGATCCCCGGCGCGACGGAGGTCGTCGACGTCGCCGCCTGGCTCGAGGCCACCCGGATCCCGGACCCGAGCGAGCTCCCGCGGGTGGAGGACGGGGCCTACCACTTCCTCGGGCGCGGCGAGACCCTCTGGGACCTGGCGCGCATCTACGACGTCTCCCTGGACGCGCTCGTCGCCCGGAACGAGCTCGACGACGACCGGGTTCGGGGCCTTCGCCCGGGCATGCCCGTGGTCATCCCCGGCGCCTCCCGAAAGGACATCCAGCGCCCGACGCCGGAAGCCCCCTCCACCGGAGAGGGCCTGCAGCACACCCTGGCGCGGGGCGAGACGGTCTGGACCCTGGCGAACGCCTTCCAGGTGAGCGTCGCCGAGATCATGGCCGCCAACGGGTTGAGCGAGGACCAGGTGGCGACCATCCGGGAGGGGACCCGGCTGTACGTCCCCGGGGTCCAGGAAGACGATCGAGGCCGGGTTCGCCGGACCCTGACCGGGGCCCAGGAACGGGCGTTGGCCCGGGCGCGGCGGGTCGGTCTCGGAGACCGGGGCGCGGCGAACGCCGTCTTCCTCGGGCGCCTCGAACCGGCCTGGCTCCGCCTGGCGGGGGGGCGACGACGCCTGCCGGGCACGCTCCGCTGGCCCGTCGCCCGGGGCTGGCAGACCCGGGGCTACGGCTCCGGCGCCGGGGGCTACCACCAGGCGATGGACATCATGGGGCGCATCGGCTGGAACGTCCGCGCCGCCGCCCCGGGCGTCGTCGCCTACTCGGGGAAGGAGATCCGCGGCTACGGCAACATGGTCCTGGTCGTCCATCCGGGGGGATGGGTGACCATGTACGCCCACAACTCGGTGAACTTCGTCGTCGCCGGGCAGCGGGTGCCCCAGGGGGGCATCCTGGCGGAGCTCGGGAGCACGGGGATCAGCCGGGGTCCCCACGTGCACTTCGAGTTGATCTACGAGGGTCTCCAGTGCGACCCGGGCCCCCTGTTCCGGCCTTACGTTCGGCACCGGACCGGTCGACCGGTGCGCGGGATCACGAAGGCGACCTGGACGCGTCCCGGCGGCCGTCCCGACGCGGTCCGCTGTCATCCCCGGAAACGCCACCCCCGCTCCCGCTGGGTCGAGAACGAATAGGCGACCGCCGCCGCCCGGACGCGGCGCGCCGGCGGTTCACCGGTGGGGCGGGCTGCCGATGCCTCCCATCGGGTCCTTGGCCGTGGTCTCCGCACACGAACCGAGCGCCGCCGGTACCGCGGCGAGATCGCCTTCCCCGTCCCACGGAGCCACGCCGCCGAGGCCCCCTTCCGGCACCGCCTGGACCGCCGGCTCCCCGGGGGCGGGGGCTTGGGGGATGCTCGACGCCGTCCCCCACAACGTCTGCATCGTCGACACCTCCGGCATCATCGTCCACGTCAACCGCGCCTGGGTGATGTTCGGCCGGGCGAACGGCCTCGCCCTGCCGAACGACGGGCTCGGCACCAACTACCTCGAGCTCTGCGCCGCGCCGAGCTGCCCCCGGACCACCCAGACCGCCCGGGCCGTCGCCGCCGGCCTCCGGACGGTCCTCCGATCCGGGCATGGCCGCTTCACCCTGTCCTACGCCGCCGAAGAGCCGGGGCACGCGGAGGGCTTCTGGCAGGTGACCATCATCCCGGCCCAGCCCACCGGCGCGCTGATCCAGCACCAGGACGTGACGGTCCAGCGCCAAGAAGAACGACGCCGTGCCGTCGAGCTGGCCGTCGCCGAGCGGATCGTCCAGGAGGCGCCCGGCCCCGGGTCGCGATCCCGGCTCCTGAC
>DAPKRP010000673.1:0-10376 GCA_031800515.1 Polyangiaceae bacterium LLY-WYZ-14_1
CCGTCGTCCGGAGCCCCGGTCACACCGTGATCTGGATGCCCAGGGCTTCCCGCAGGTTGAAGTAGCTCTCGGACACGGAGAACAGGACGAGCTCCTTGACCTTCTCCTTGGCCGGGAGGTCGGTGGCGCCCTCCGGGGGCAGGGCCTGGATCATCCGGGCCGCGGTCTCGAGGTCGTTGCAGAGCAGGAAGCCGGCCCGGCAGGAGGTGAGCTCCACCGCCCGCATCCACTGCTTCACGTCGCTCCGACCACCCGCCTCGACGAAGCGTCGCGCCACGTTTCGGAGCGCATCCTGCTGAGCTGGGGGCAGCTTTCCGAGAAGGACCTGGGCGGTCTGGTCCACGGCGGGGTCGGCGGCCCCGAGCCCAGCGACCCGGAGGCCGGCGAGGAGGATGGTCTTGAGCTCCGAATGACCGGTCAGGAGCGTACGGATGAGGTGCTCCGGTCGGTAGGCGGTCAGATGCCGACCGATGACGAAGGTCAGCTCTTGGGGGCTGAAGCCGCTGAGCAGGGTCTGCCCGCAGACGCTCGCCGGCGGCGCCGACCCCGCGACGGGGGAGAGGCCACCCTGCACGTCCGGCCGGAGGAACAGCCGCGGCACCGTCTGCAGGTCGAGCACCTGGGCGACCCAACCGAAGGTCCGCACGAAGGTGACCGTGTTGTTCGGATCCTGCGGGTCGACTTCGTGCTTCTTCTGGAGGCCGAGGGCCTTGTCCGTCGACGCCTTCGCAGCATGGACTCCGGCGACCATCGCCTCGAACATCTTCGAGAGATAGAGGTCTTCTTCCGGATGGAAGAGGTCCCGCAGCCACCGCTCGTTGTCGACCCGGCTCGCCGGGCGAATGGGCCCAGACTGCTTGTACTGTTCGTAGAACTGGCGCTGCTCGTCATCCGCCCGCTGCAGGAAGGTCAGCGTCGCCGCCAGACACCAGGCTTTGTCATAGGCGCGGGCGTCGAAATAGAGCTTGTACAGCGCCCGGTAGGAATCGACCCGGTAGGGGTCTTCTCGAAGCAGGTACTGGTGTTCTTCGATGGCGTCGCCGACCCGCTCGGGCATGATGGCGAAGAGCTCGGCCAGGATCTGGTGTTCCGTCAGATTATCCGGCTGTAGGTTGCTCGCCATCTTGAAGGCCTCGGCAGCGTTATCGAACTCCTTCTGCCGGTCCCGGTAGATGATGCCGAGGTTGTGCCAGAGGTTGAACTCGAGATCCGGACGGCCTTTGCCGACCACCCGGTGGAGCATCTTACGGAACGCTCGCTCGAGCTGCTTCCAGTCCTTCCGCTCCGTCAACAGCTTGTTGATGGCCTCGAAGGCCTTCAGCTGATCGATATCGTAGTCCAACGCCTCGTTGAACTTTCCGATCGCCGCCTCCGGGTCGTTCAGTTCGTCCCGGTGGATCACCCCGACGGTGTAGGCGTACTTCGCCTTGACCTCGGGCCGGTCGTCCAGGTCCGAGATTCGAGTGATGACCTCGATCATCCGGTCCCACTGCTGGCTCCGTTGGTAGCTCTCCAACAGCTTGTGCAGCAGGACGTGATTCTGCGGGTCCAGCGCGTCGGCGTCGTTGTAGGCCTCGACCGCCTTCCCTAGGTCCCGCATCCGATCCCGGTAGATGTCGCCGATCGCGTCGTGCAGGGTGAAGCGTTCCTCCCAGGTATCCGCCACTTCGAGAAGGCGGGTCTTGAAGGCGATCACCTGCTCCCATTCGCCGTTGTCGGCATGGAGGTCCACGACCGCTTCCAGGGTCGGACGGTGGTGGGAGTCCTCTTCGAGGGCCTTGTCGAACATGTTGAGCGCCTTGCGCCGCTCTCCCTGCTCGCGCTTGATCACCCCGAGCCGGTAGAAGGTGTCCGTCGTCTCCTCGGGCCCGAGCTGGTCCCGATGGTGGACCAACACCATCTGATAGTGCTTGAAGGCTTCTTCCCACTCGCCCCGGCGGTAGTGGGCCGCTGCCAGTCCGGACAGGGAGGACAGGTCGTTCGGGTCGACCTGGTGGGCCCTCCCGAAGGCGCGGACCGCCTCTTCGTCTTCCCCGAGGCGCGCGGCGACGTCGCCCAGCAGGTGGGCGAGGCGGCGCTGTTCTTCCCGCTCCGCTTTGTCGGACCCCTGCACCAACAGCTTCAGCAGCGGGAAGGCGTCCTGCCAGCGCTCCTGCCGGTAGTACTCGTCCGCCAGCGGAAGGGCAGCGTCCTCGTTGTCCGGATCGCGTTCCCGCGCCCGCTCGAACGCGCCGATCGCGCGCTCGTGCTCCCCGAGCTCCCGGTCGGCGATCCGACCGAGCTCGACGAGGAGCCGGGCGACGGCTCTGGGGCTCTCCGTGTGCTCGGCCTCTCGCTCGAGGGTCCGGGCCGCGCTCACCCACTCGCCGGAGTCGATGTAGATCCGGCGCATCGCCTCGAGGGAGGGCAGATGTGTCGGATCGAGGTCGATCGCTCGCTCGAAATACTCGAGGGCCGCGATCCGGTCGCCCACCTGCCCGTCCAGGATCGACCCGATGCGGTGGTTCAGGGTGACCTGGCGAACCGGCTCCCGAAGGATACGGGCCAGGTGTTCCAGGTGCTGGAGCGCCGAGGCATAGTCCCCCTGGCGCTCGTAGAGCTTCCCGAGTCCCTCCCGAGCCTCCGTGTCGTCCTCATCGAGATGGAGCACTTCGAGGAGCGCATCGACCGCGCGCTCCGGCTCGTTCGTTTCGACGGTTCGAACATCCGCCATCGCCTTGAAGAGGCGGATCCGCTCCTCCCGTTCGGAGGTCGCGTCGACGTGTCGCTCGTAGGTGTCGAGGAGGGCATCCCAGCGCTTCACCGACCGGTAGAGCCGTGCCAGTCCTCGCAGGGCGCCCTCGTGCGTCGGGTCGATCTCGACGACCTGCTCTAGGCGTTCCGCCGCCTTCTCCGGCTTGACGAACTCCTCTTCGTACATGCCCGCGATGCGGGTCAGGAGACCGATGCGCTCCTTCTCGACGGTGACGACCTCGAACTGCTTTTCGAGCACGCCGAGCAACTCCGTCCACCGCTCCTGACGGGCATAGAGCCGTTCCAGGCCCTTCAGCGCCTGCAGGTCCCCCGCGTCGATCTCGAGCACGGCGCGGTACTCGCTGATCGCCTCCTCCGGCGCCCCGAATCGGTCTTCGAGCACCTCCGCCGCCAACAGCCGGGTGTCCCGTTGTTCCTCCGGGTCGTCGAGGGCGCGGGCCTTGCGGTCGAGGATGGCGAGGAGGTCGTCCCAGGCCTCGTTCTGGACGTAGAGCCGTTCGAGGGCGCGCAGGGCGCCGAGGTTCTCCTCGTGGACCTCGAGCGCCTTCAAATAGTAGTGGGGGGCCTGCTCGGCCATGCCGAGATGGTCCTCGCAGAGCTCCCCCATCTGCACGTAGACGTCCGCCTTCTCCGCCGGGTCGTAGGTCAGGTCGACCAGGCTCCCGAGCACCTGGGCGACGTTCTGCCACTGCTGGGTGGTGCGATAGAGCTCCACCATCTGACGCATCGCCGGGAGGTTCCCCGGGTCCTCGTTCAGGATGCGCTCGTAGTAGGGGATCGCGTACTCGGGATGGTCGAGCTCCTGGCCGTACCAGCGGGCCGCGTGGAGGCAGATCGCCATCCGCACTTCGGATTCTTCGACCTGCTGGAGCGCGTCGTTCGCGGTCTGAAGCAGCTCGTTCCACCGTCGGGCCAGGCGGGTCACCCGCTCGAGCTCGGCCACCGTCTCCGCGTCCTGGAAGTCCAGGGTCCAGGCGGTTTGGAGCGCCTCGAAGGCCTGAACCGGGTCGTCGAGCTCCTTCTCGTAGACGTCGGCGATCCGCCGGAGGAGCCCGATGGCCTCCCCGGGGCTCGCCTCGACCCGGGTGAAGTAGAGGTCGATGAGCGCTTCGAAGCGAGCGCCCTCCCGATGGAGCTCCTCAAGTCGGGCGAAGGCGTGATCGTGGAGCGGCTCGAGCTCGAGGATCCGCTCGAAGGCGCTCGTGCCCTTGTCCGGTTCGCCGACCTCCGTCGCCCAGAGCCCGGCGATGGTCAGGAGGGTCTCGACCTTGGCCTCGGGCGCGTCGAGGGCGGCGACCCGGCGTTCGAGAACGTCGATGCAGTCTTCCCACTGGGCCTCGGCACGGTGGATGCGCTCCAGGGCATCGAGCGTCTCGAAGTTCCTGCCGTCGAGGGCCAGGGCCTCCCGGTAGGCTTCGACGGCGTCCATCGGCTGTTCGAGGGCCGTCTCGTAGACGGCGCCGAGCTCCCGCCAGACCGGCTCCAGCGTTTCCGCCGGCAAGGTGTCCCGGCCGACGTCGATCACGCGACGGAGCGTGTCGGCGAGCTCCTGGTGCTGCTTGCCCTCCCGATGGATGCGGGCGATCTCGAACAGGGCTGGGGTGCTGCCGGGGTCGATGTCGAGCACCCGCTCCCAGCTGTCGAGGGCGTTCTGTTCCCGACCGAGGCGCTCGTACCAGACCCGCCCGAGGTCGGCGAAGATGCGGGTTCGAACCCCATCGCTGTCGACGATCGCCGCTTCCCGCTCCAGGACGTCGACCAGGTCCCGCCAGTTCTCGTCGGCGGCGTAGAGGTCGCCGAGGGCGTTGAGCGCCTCCGGATCTTCGCCCCGGAGGTCCAGGACCTTCTTCCAGAGGTCGACGGCACGAGGGCGGTCCCCGAGCTTGTCCGAGGCGAGGCGCGCCTGCTTGGCGAGGACGTCGCTCTGCGCCGAATCTCCGAGGGCGACCTCCAGCTCCCGGGAGAACGCCCGGTCGAGGGCCTCCCAATCCCCGGCGGCGACGAGGATACCTTCCAGCGCCGGAGGTGCGTCCGGGTGCTCCGGGTCGATCTCCCGCAGCAGCATCTCGTAGACCCGCACCGCTTCCGCCGGGCGACCGAGGTCGTGCTCGAGGAGCCGACCCCAGCGGAAGGCGAGCTCGCTCTGGTCCGCCGGCAGGTCGGCGACCTCGATGCGCCGCTCGAGGACGCTGGCGAGGGCCTCGAAGGCGCCGTTCTCCTCGTAGATGCGGTCGAGGGACGCGAGCACGTCCGCGTCCCCAGGCTCCGAGAGCCCGAGGGTGTAGCGCAGGGTCGCCTCCGCCCGGTCCACCTCGCCGAGCTGTTCCTGGAAGATGCGGGCGAGGCGCTTGCCGATGTCCACCCGCGTCTCGACGGGGTGCGCGGGCTCCTCCAGCACGTCGGCGAAGGTGTTCGCCAGCTGTCGCCAGCCGTCGAGGAGCGTGGCCAGGCGATCCAGCTCGTCGAGGACGCGCTCCGAGCCCGGGTCTTCGAACAGCGCCCGCTGGAGCCATTCGAAGGCGCGGGTGTGGTCCCCCGCCTGTTCCTCCGCGGTCTCGGCGAGCTGGACCATGCGCTGGACCCGCTCGAAGGGATCCGCCTCATAGGCGACCCGCACCTCGAGGACGTTGATCAGCCGGTCCCAGCTGCCCGACTGACGATAGAGGGGCTCGAGGATCTCGGCGACGGCGAGGGCCTCCACCCCATCCCCGAGCAGCTCCTCGAGGGCCCCCTGCGCCTCGACGTGCTCCGGGGCGGTCGCGAGGATCTCCCGGTACTGTTCGATCGCGGCGTCGACGCGTCCCAGGTTGGATTGCAGCACCTGCCCGAGGCGGAACTGGAAGGCGAGGATCTCGTCCGGGTCCGGCGCACCCTGGGCCTCCCGTTCGAGGACGCCCGCGAGCGCCTCCCAGCGGCCGGCCTGCTGATAGAGGCCGTCGAGGGCGGTGAGGGCCGACGGGTGCATGGGGTCGGATTCCAGGACGACCTCGAAGCGCTCGATGGCTCCCTCGACATCGCCGAGGCGGTGCTGGTGGATGGCCCCCGCCCGGAGGGCGAGGTCCGCCGCCCGATCCGGGGCGTCCTCCCGGAGGCGAGCGACCTCCCGATCGTAGAGGGCGGCGACCTTCGGAAAGGCGTCGAGGGGCTCCGCCAGGCGTTCCAGGGACGCCAGGGTGTGCTCGTTCTGGTCGTCGTCGTGCAGCGCCCGGGCATGGGCCTCGAGGGCGCCCGCCGGGTCGCCGAGCATCGATTCCCGGAGCTCGGCGATGCGGTGGAGGATGTCCACCCGGCGGAGGGGGTCGGGCTCGTGGCGGACCTGCACCTCATGGACCCGGACGAGCTCCGCGTGGCGCCCGTCGGATTCGTAGAGAGGCTCGAGAACGGCGGCCGCGGCGAGGGGTTCGACCCCTTCGTCGAGCATCCCCTCGAGGGCGGCGATGGAAGGCTCGTGGTCGGGGACGGAGACCAGGATGTCTCTAAAGATCTCGACCGCCCGGGCCGGGTCGTCGAGCTTCTGGTGCCACAGGGAGGCGATGCGGAAGCGGTGACCGAGGGCCTCGTCCGGGTCCGGGGCCAGATCGACCTCCCGCTCCAGCACGGAGAGGAGCTCCGGCCAGTTGCCGCTCGCCTGATAGAGGGCATCCAGGCGGCTGATGGCGATGAGGTCGTCGGGGTCGATCTCCAGAATGCGCTGGTAGGTGTCGATCGCCCGGTCGAGGTCGCCGACCTCCCGCTCGTAGACGGCGCCGACCTCGACGTAGATCTGCTTGCGTTCGACCGGGTCGACGACCACGTCCGCCTTCCGCTCGTAGACGGCCAGGAGGGACGACCAGTCTTCGAGGCGAAGGTGGAGCTCGACCAACTTGTCCAGGGCGGGGAGGTCGTCCGGGTCGACCTCAAGCACCCGGTCGTAGACGGCGACGGCGTCCCGAGGCCGTTCCAGGATCTCTTCGTAGATGGACGCGGCCCGGAACAGCGCCGTCTTCTGGTCGTCCGGGGCGGGGAGCAGGGCCGCCTTCCGGAGGTGAGCCTTCGCCAGGTCCTCGTAGCGCTCGGAGAGCTGGAAGAGCCGCTCCAGGGATTCGACGGCTTCGATGTTCTGCTCGTCGGCGACGAGGACCCGTTCGAGCCGGGCGACGGCCCCGTCGACGTCCCCGAGTTGTTCTTCCCGGATCCGCGCGACTTTGGTCAACAAGCCGACGGAGAGCTGCGGATCGTCGACCCGTCCGACCTGGGCCTCGTAGACGTCGGCGAGGGCCTCGAAGGCGCCCGTCGCCCCCGCCAGCCGGTCGAGCTCCCGCTGGGTGAGGTCGTTCCCCGGGTCCTCGCCAAGGGCACGGGCCTGGGTCTCGAAGGCCCGGGGCAGGTCGTCCAGCGCGGTCTCCCAGAGCTCGGCGACCTGCCCGAGGAGCTCGACCCGGCGGTCCGACGAACCCGCCGCCCGAGCCTGGACCTCGAGGACGCCGATGAGCTTGCCGTGGTCGAAACGGGCCCGGTAGAGGGGCTCGAGGGTCTCGGCGATGGCGAGCTCGTGCTCCGGGCTTTCCAGAAGCCGCTCGAGGGCGCTCAGGGCGGCCTCGTTCTGAGGGTCCTGGTCCAGGACCTCTCGGTAGGTCTCGATGGCCGCGTCCGTCGCCCCCATCCGATGTTCTCGGACCGAGGCGAGGCGGAGCATGATGGCGATGTGGGTGTCCGGGTCGCCAGCCATCGCGAGCTGGCGTTCGAGGTTGTCCGCGAGATCCCCCCAGCGTTCCTGGGCCTCGAACAAGCCGTCGAGGGCGCGAAGGGCGTTCTCGCTGGTGGGGTCGATCTCGAGGATCTGCTTGTAGAGGGTGACCGCTTCGTTCGCCTCGCCGAGCTGCTCCTGGTGGAGCAGCGCCATGCGGGTCAGCACCTGTTCCTTTTCGACCGGGTCGACGGCGAGCTCGGACTTCCGATGGAGCACGTCGAGGAGGTCCCGCCAGCGTTCCCCGCGGGTGTAGAGGGACTCGAGGGCGTCGAGGACTTCCTCGTCCTCCGGGGCCGCGCCGAGCACCTGCCGGTAGAAGGCGATGGCGCCCTCCGCGTCCTCGAGCTGGGTCTCCGAGAGCCGCGCCGCCCGCACCGCCAGAGAACGGGCGAGGGCGGGGTCGTCGGCTCGAGCGGAGAGCTGCCCGAGGAGCTCGACGAGGTCCGGGAAGCGACCGTGCTGAATCGCCAGGGACTCGAGGCGACCCAGGGCCTCCGGCCGATCCGGGGCGAGCCGCATCGCCTTGCCAAAGGTCTCGAAGGCCGCGTCCGCGTCGCCGAGGTGGCGCTCCTGAACGTCGCCCATCTTCCCGAGAAGCTCGAGTCGCCGCTCGACGTCGTCCGTCGCCCCCCGTTGCAACACGTCGAGGGCGCGGACCAGAGGCTCCCAGGCCTCCCGCATCTCGTAGAGCGGCTCGAGAACCTCGGCGGCGAGGACGGCGACGCCGGCATCGTCGAGCAACCCCTCGAGAGCCTCCCGGGCGCCATCGTGCTCCGGGATGAGCACCAGGACCTCCCGGTAGAGCTCCACCGCCCGCTCCCGATCCCCGAGCTGGGTCTCCAACGTGCGACCCAGGCGGAACTCCAGCGCGGCGAGCTCTTCGGTTTCAGGTCCCAGGTGGATGCGCCGTTCGATGAGGGCGGCGAGGTCCTGGTAGCGGCCCTCCTGCTGGTAGAGACGGTCGAGGGCGGCGTAGGCGTCCCGTTCGTCGTCCCCCCATTCGTCGAGGATGGCGGCGTAGGCGTCGATGGCCCCGGCGGGCCGTTCCAGCTTCTGTTCGAGGAGTCCGGCTCGCTCGTAGGCGAGGCGCCGTCGCGCCTCGGGATCCACCTCGAGGTCGAGGCGCCGGTCGGTGATCTCGAGGAGCTCGCTCCATCGCTCCGTCGCCTCGTAGGCCTGGGCCAAGGCCGCGATGGCCTCGTCGTTCGCCGGGTCCGCGTCGAGGATCGCTCGATACTGGGCGACGGCCTCCTCCGGCCGGTCGACCTCCTGGAGGATCCGTCCGAAGTGGAGCCGCAGGCCGACCTCCTGGTCGGCGGTCTCGGCCCGCCCGATGGCCCGCTCGTAGGCTTCCGCGACCCTTTGCCAGCCGCCGGTGGCCCGGGCCAGGCGCTCGATATCCTCTCGAACGACCTCCTGGAACGGGTCGATGACGAAGGCCTCGACGGCGAACTCGTAGGCTTTGGACGGGTCTCGCAGCCGCTCTTCGTAGAGCAGGGCCGTCTCCCGGAGCAACGCGAGGCGGGCCCCGGGGTCGTCGATGTGCTCGAGGCGGACCTCGTAGACCCCGACCAGCTTCCGCGCGTCGTTGGCCTTTTCGTAGATCGGGGTCAGCGCCTCGGCGGCATCGAGATTCTTCGGGTCGACCTCGAGCACCTTCTCGTAGGCCCGGGCCGCCCGGGCGGGCTGCTCCTTGCGCGTCTCCCAGAGTCGGGCGGCGCGGAAGAGGAGCTGCACCTTTTCCTCCGCTGAGGTCTCCCCGGCGTCCGCCTCGCGCTCGAGGGTCCGGATGAGCTCGTCCCAGCGTTCCGTGTGGGCGTAGAAGGCCTCGAGGTCGTCCCAGGCCCGAAGGGCGACGTACCGGCGCTTCAACTGCTCCTGGGCCCGTCGGTCGTCCGGGTCGATCTCGAG
Source organism: Polyangiaceae bacterium LLY-WYZ-14_1 (assembly GCA_031800515.1). Lineage (GTDB taxonomy): Bacteria > Myxococcota_A > Polyangia > Polyangiales > DAPKRP01 > DAPKRP01. Next base: position 9,395 of record DAPKRP010000673.1, read on the forward strand.
GAGGCGCCGGAAGACCCGGACCGCGCCGTCGGCGTCGTCCAGCTTGTCGGCGTAGATCATGCCGAGCTTCTGCAGGAGCTGGCGCAGCTCCGCCTCGTCCGTGACCTGTTCGACCCGTCGGTCGAGCACCTCCGCCAGGGGCGCCCATTCCCGGGCACGTTCGTAGAGGTTGGCGAGGGCGACGAGGGCGTCCGGGTGGTTCGGGTCGTCGTCGAGGACGTGGCGCCAGAGCTCGATGCAGAGGTCGGGCTTCCGCAGGCGCTCGGTGGCGAGCTGCGCCATCTCGAGATAGCGCTGGGTGCGCTCGGCGGGATCGAGGCGTTCCGCCTCGCGCTCCATCACCCGGACCAGGCGCTCCCAGTCCCGGCGCTTCTCGTACATCTCCTTCAGTCGGGCGAGGGCGTCCGGGTCGTAGGGCTCTTCCTCGAGGACCCGCTCGAAGCATTTGATCGCCTCGGCCTGGTTCGCGGACCGCTCCACGTAGAGGGTGCCCGCCTGCTTCAGCAGGTCGACCCGCTCGGAGGTCGCGTCGACCGCATCGGCTTTGGCGAGGAGGGTGCGAATGACGTCCGACCAGCGCTTCTGGGAGGTGAAGCGCTCGAGGGCTTCGTCGAGCTCGGCGAGCTTTCCGGCGTCGCCGTTGGCCGGGGCGCCAGCCGCCGGGGACCCCTGGTCGCCGGAGGCCTCCGCCTCCGTCTCGACCGTGCCCCCACCAGGTCGGGGCTCGACTTCGTTGGACGTGGACATGAAGACGCTCCGCGAGGGTGCCAGTCAGGTATCGGCGGTGGTTCCGAAGGTTTGAGACACCTCCCGAGGGGCTTCGGGAGCCACCTCCGGACCGGACCGAGCCGTGGCCCGTCCCGGGTTCACCGTCGCCCCGAGGGTACCGTCTCGGCGGCGACCTGTCCCAATTGTGCCTAGGCCCCAGGTGGTTGCGACGTTCCAATCCCCCGCTTCGGGCGCCGAATCCGCGCGACCGACG
>DAPKRP010000674.1:0-4711 GCA_031800515.1 Polyangiaceae bacterium LLY-WYZ-14_1
GTGGGTCGCCCATCTCGGCGCCTTCCGGGACGGGGACCGGTTGCAGTACGAGGTCTTCGCCGACGACGTCGCCCGGAAGGCGCGGGGGGGCCGGTTCGGCTTCCGGGTCGGCGCCCAGCTTCGGCTCGGGCTGATCTGGCATCAGCACCAGCCGATCTACAAGGACACCCGAGCCACCGACCCGCGGGGCAGCCACCGGCATCCCTGGGTGCGGCTCCACGCCGTCCGCGATTACGTCGGGATGGCGCTCCTCGCCGCCGAGGTGCCCGGGACCCGGGTCACCATCAACCTGACGCCCGCTCTGCTCTGGCAGATCGACGACCTGCTGGAGGGCGGGGCGACGGACCGCGGGGAAGAGGCGACCCGGAAGGCGCCGAGCCGACTCGACGACGAGGAACGCGCCTACGTTCTGCGGACCTTCTTCGACGCCGACCACCGGCGACAGGTGGACGTCCACGAGCGCTACGGCGACCTCCGGCGACGTCGAGACCGGGGCGTCGGGCTCACCGCGGCGGACCTTCGGGACCTGCAGGTCTGGTTCAATCTGGCCTGGTGCCCGGTCGAGCTGCGGACCGGCGAGGTGACCCTTCCCAGCGGGGAGTCCCTCACCGTGCGCCACCTGGTCGACAAGGGCAGCGGCTTCGGCGAGAGCGACGTCGAGGAGGTGCTCGGGGTACACCGGCGGATGCTCGCCAACGTCGTCCCGGTGCACCGGGCCCTCGCCGAGGCGGGGGTGCTCGAGGTCACGACGACGCCCTTCTTTCATCCGATCCTGCCGCTCCTGGTCGACACGGACCAGGCGACCATGGACCGACCGGGCGCCGCGCTGCCCGCCTCCCGCTTCTGCTGGCCGGAGGACGCCCGCACCCAGGTCGAGCGCGCCGCGGCGGACTACGAGGGACGCTTCGGCCGGCGCCCGGCCGGGATGTGGCCCGCGGAGGGAGCGGTATCCGTGTCGACCCTGCCCTTCTACGCCGAGGCGGGCGTGCGATGGATCGCGACGGACCGAGGGGTGCTCGCCGCGAGCGGCCGCTACGGCTACGACGCCGAAGACCCGGATGTGCTCTGCCAGCCCTGGCGGGCCGCGGAGCAGGGGGATGACGGGCCGGCGATCTTCTTCCGGGACACGCCCCTGTCCGACGCCATCGGCTTTCGCTACCAGCACTTTCCAAGCCCCGAGGCGGCGGTGGACGACTTCCTCGGCGAGGTCCGTCGGCGCTTCATCGGCCGCTTCGGCGGCGACGGCGAGCGCTTCCTACCGGTCATCCTCGACGGCGAGAACGCCTGGGGGACATTTCCCGAGGACGGCCGACCGTTCCTCCGGCGCCTCTACCGGGACCTCGCCGAGGACCCGGAGATCGCGACGGCGACGCCGACGGAGTTCCTCGACGGGAATCCGGCGGTCGGTCTCGACCCGCATCCCCCGGCGACCCATGCGGTCGTCCATCAGCTCCACACCGGCAGCTGGGTCGACGAGAGCGCCTCGGCGGGCGGGGTCGAGCTCGGCACTTGGATCGGCGAATGGGAAGAAAACGAGGCCTGGCGGCTCCTCGGGAAAGCCCGCGCCGCCCTGGCCGCCGCCGGCGCCAGCCCGAGCTCCCACCCCCAGGCCTTCGAGGCGATGTTCATCGCCGAGGGCAGCGATTGGTTCTGGTGGTACGGGGACGACCAGGACTCCGGGCGGGACGAAGAGTTCGATGCGCTCTTCCGAATGCACCTCGAAAACGTCTACCGGGGCGTTGGCCAGGAACCGCCGGAGGAGCTCGGCCGTCACATCGTGCCCCGGCGGGTCGTCTGGCAGGCGGAAGCTCCCCCTCCCCGCCTACAGGCCGGTGACCTGCTGCTCGTCCGCAGCGAGGTGCCGGGCACCGTCCGCTGGTGGGTGGAAGCCGCTCCCGGGGAGATTCATGAAGACCCTCTCCTTCCCGTCGGCGGGGTGATGGCGGGTGCCTCGCGCTTCCAGCGAGTGCTGGGCCCCTTCAGCCGGGAGGCGCAGGTGGTCCACCTCGAGCTGCGTCCGGGCGCCGGAGCCGGCGGGCTCGCCCGGGCAACCATCCCGGTCCGCTGACGCGAGCCCGCGACGAATGTTCCTCGCCGACCGAGTGAGGATGAATCAGGCCGCGGGGCGGAAAGCCTCGAGCTGGCCGCGCAGCTTCATGCACGCGCGCTCTTCGATCTGGCGGACCCGCTCCTTGCTGACGCCGAGCTCCCGGCCGAGCTTCTCGAGGGTGATCGGGTCTTCGGACAAGAGCCGCGCTTCGATGATGCGTCGCTCCCGGTCGGACAGCTTGCCCAGGGCCTCGTGCAGCACTTCCTTGACCCCGGACATTTCGTTCCGGTGGGCGGTGAGGTCTTCCGGCGTGGCCGTGCCGGCGTCGATCCGGTCCACCGCCGGGCCCCGATCCTCGTAGGTCGCGTCCAGGGAGACATCGCCCTGGGCCAGCAGCGGCCAGAGCTTCTCCGCCCGGGCCTGGGGCATGCCGCTTTCCTCGGCGAGCTGCTTGGCGTCGTCGACGCCGGACCGGCGATAGGTCCGCATGGCGCGGCGTTCGGTCCGGGTCGTCCCCAGGCGAACGATGCGATAGGTCCGGACCACATAATCGCGGATCTCGGCCCGGATCCAGTAGACGGCGTAGGTGATGAGCCGACACTGCTTCTCCGGGTCGAACTTCCGGGCCGCCTTCAGCAGCCCGAGGTTCCCCTGCTGGATGAGGTCTTCGAGCGGCACGCCCCACCGCCGGTACTCCCGCGCGATACGAATCACGAAGGGAAGACTGGCCTCGACGAGCTGCCGTCCCGCGCGCTCGTCCCCTTCCCGCCAGCGCTGGGCCAGCGCTCGTTCGGTCTCCGGGTCCAGGGTTTCGACGTTGGAGAGGCTTCGGCGATAGCGTTCGAGGGCGGTGCGGCGTGAGTCGGTCAGCATGCCCGTTCCTTATGCAGAGCACGTGCCATCACGTAAGCACATGAAATCATTGACCTTGGAATCGCGCCGCGGCAATCGTGCAGCGCTCCCGGACCTGGATAGAGGGGTCTGGTGCGGTACCCTGCCGCGGCATCTTGCCGCGGCGAGCTTTCGGCACCAAGGGCTCGGGCGATGAGCACGGGTGGCTCGACGGCACAGGATCCGGAGCGACCGGCCCTCCTCGGGCTCGCGGTGGCGGCCGCCATCGGACTCTCCCTGGGCGTCGGTCTCGTGCGGTGGAGCCTCGCGGATGCCTTCGTCGCCCAGCGGGTCGCCCCACCGCCGGGGGCGGAGGCCCTGCCCGAGCTTGCGCCCCTGGGGGAGGGCAACGACGACGAGGAAGAGGTGCCCGCAGCAGCGCCACCGGGCGTTCCGCCCCCGCCCCCGGAACCCGAAGAGGACGGCCTGCTCGCCCAGGACGCGACGGAGGGCCCCCGGGCAGCGCCCCCGTCCGAGCCCGAGAGGGCGGCAGCCCTGGACAACGGGAGCGGACCGGAGGACTCGGACGACCCGGGCGCCGACGGTCCCGCCCGACCGGCGCCGCTGCCGCCCCTGCCCGCCGAACCGGCCTTTCCCGAAGGCCCGAGGCGCGTGCGCATCGAACCAGGCCGAATGGCCTACCTCCGGTGCGACGGGGCCGAGATCCCGGGGCAGGCCTACCCATGCCCCCGGGACGAGCCCCTGGAGCGGGCGGTCTGGGACCGGATCGAACGTCTGCCCCGCTGCGACCACCTGCCGGCGACGGCGGGAGAGGTCGACCTGCGATTGGTGTTCGAGGACCAGCGCCAGACCGGGGTGACCTTTCGGTCGTCGGAGGCCATCGACCGGAGCCTCCTGCAGCGCTGCCTCGGCGAGCTCGAAGCCGGACTGACCACCACGGTCCCCGCCCGGCGGACCATCGCATCGTTCCGTTTTCGCCTGGTTCCCCGACCTTGAGCGGGTCGCTCAGGCCGCCTCCGGGACCCGGCGGCCCGACCCCGAAGCCCCCTCGACCCGGTCCTTCGTAGGCCACCGCACGGGCCCGACCGAAGCCGCATCGGACTTTTGCCACGGGGGGCGCCTGTGCTAGTTTCACGGCTCGTGGAGGTGGTGCTCCGCAAGGTCGGGAGGAAAGGCGGGCGCGCTGTCGTCGGCCGTCTCCTTCGCGCCCCGCGTAAGGGCTCGGTGGTCGTCATCGAGTTCCCGGACGGCTTGCATGAATACGTCACCACCCCGGTGAAGCGGATCCTCCGGCTGGTCGGCCGGGACATCTACTATCTGCAGACCGCGAACAGCCGCTACCGGCTGGAAGTCCGCTCCGGGGACGCGGTCATGGTCGAAGCCCCCGCCGCGAAGTAAGCCCCGCGGCCGGACCGCGATCAGCGGGGGTCGATCGCGCCGAGCTTCTCGACCAGGTCCGTGACCAGGGCCGCCAGCCGCTCGAATTCGCCGTCCCGGGGCTCGCCGGTCATCTCGTCCACGTAGAGCGCCCGGTTGAGCTCGATCTGGATCGCGTGCCACCCCAGGTGGGGCCGACCGTAATGGCTGGTGGTCCAGCCTCCGCGGTAGGGCTCGTCGTGGCGTACGGTGAGCCCGGCGCTCCGAAAATGCCGGTCGACCAGGTCGATGAGGGCGGGATGGGCGGTGGTTCGCCCCCGGGTGCCGGGGACGACGTCCGCCCGACGGGCCCCCGTATCCAGATGGCCCAGCCGCCCGACGGAGGGCATGGAATGGGCCGCGAGCAGGATGGCGAAGCCGAAGCGCTCCCGA
>DAPKRP010000675.1:0-6718 GCA_031800515.1 Polyangiaceae bacterium LLY-WYZ-14_1
GCGGACGGGGTGCCCACGGGCGGCCGGGGTGCCGCGCCGGCGGAGCCCGTCTCCGGGGCGGGGCCGGCGGCGCTGGGGGGGTAGCCGCCGACGGAGGTCGCCATGGTCCAGGCCGCCGCCGGGTCGTCGAAGCCGGTGAACTCCCGGAGATAGGTCACCACGTCGGGCTGGCGCCGCTCCCGATCTTTTTCGAGGGCGCGCATCACCGCCATCCGCTTGCCGGGGGCCAGCATGCTCCCCGTGGGGAAGGTCTCGAGGGGCGCCGGCTGCTCGGTCAGATGCTTCGTCGCCCACTCCCAGGGGGTGCGTCCGTCGAAGGGCAGACGGCCGATGAGCATCTCGTAGGTCATCAGCCCCAGGGAATAGATGTCCGACCGGGCGTCCAGGGTCTGACCGCTGAACTGCTCCGGGCTCATGTAGGGGGGCGTGCCCAGGACCATCCCCTGCTTGGTGAGCTTGGCGGAGTCGTCGTCTTCCGCCTCGCTGCGCTTGGCGATCCCGAAGTCGAGGACCTTGACGAAGTCCGGCGTCCCCCCGCGGTCCGTCAGCAGCACGTTTTCCGGCTTGAGGTCTCGGTGGACGACCCCGCGCTGGTGGGCTTCGTGGAGGGAGCCGCAGATCTGGATGAGGAGCTTGTCGACCCGGTCCGGGGGCATCGGTCCCCGCTCGAGGGCATGGGCCAGGGACTCGCCCTGGATGTACTCCATCACGATGAACAGGGTGTGGTCTTCGAGCTCGCCGAAATCGAAGAACTGGACCGTGTTCGGGTGGCTCAGACCGATGACCGTCTCGCACTCCCGATGGAAGCGAGCCACCAGCTGGGGGTCCCGAAACAGCTCCGGGTGGAGCGTCTTGATCGCCACGTCCCGGGACGCTTGACCCATGCGCTGCTGGGCCAGGTAGACCTTGCCCATCCCGCCTTCCCCGAGGACGCGGATCACCGTGTAGCGCCCGAGCAGGGTCTGCCCGAGCAGCGGGTCGGCGTCGCTCGTCTCGTCGGAAGCCATCGGGACCAGCAGGAAGGGCAAGCCTAGCAGGCTCGCCAAGGAAGATACGGCTGGCGCCCCAGCCGATTCACCGGGCCCGTCGTCGGGGGTGAGGGGTCCGTCGCGGGCTGGTCAGAGGGGCGGATTGCCGTGCTTCTTCGGGGGATTCCGGTCGACCTTGTCCCGGAGCATCGCCAGGGCCTGGGCGACGCGCTTCCGGGTCGCCCGGGGGTGGAGGACCTCATCGATGAATCCGAGCTCGGCGGCCTTGAAGGGGCTGGCGAACTTCGCCCGGTATTCGTCGACGAAGCGCTTCCGGGTGTCCTCCGGGTTGGCCGCCGCCTCGATCTCGTGGCGGTAGACGATGTTGACAGCGCCCTCCGGGCCCATGACGGCGATCTCCGCCGTCGGCCAAGCCAGATTCACATCTCCTCGGATGTGCTTCGAGCTCATCACGTCGTAGGCGCCTCCGTAGGCCTTCCGGGTGATCACGGTGACCTTCGGGACGGTCGCCTCGCAGTAGGCGTAGAGCAGCTTCGCTCCGTGGCGGATGATCCCGCCGAGCTCCTGGGTCGTCCCCGGTAGGAAGCCCGGCACGTCGACGAAGGTCAGGATGGGCAGATTGAAACAGTCGCAGAAGCGAACGAATCGCCCCGCCTTCGTCGAGGCGTCGATGTCCAGGGTGCCGGCGAGCACCGACGGTTGATTCGCGACGATGCCCACGGGATGCCCGCCGATGCGGCCGAAGCCGATCAGGATGTTCATCGCGAAGCCCGGCTGGACTTCGAGGAAGCTGTCTTCGTCGACCACGCCGGCGATGACGGTCCGCATGTCGTAGGGCTTCATCGGGTCCGGCGGAACCAGTTCATCCAGCTCCGGGACCTCCCGATCCGTCGGGTCCGTCGACGGCCTGGCCGGCGGGGCTTCGTGGTTGTTCGACGGCAGGTAGGAGAGCAGCTCCCGGATCCGAGCCAGGGCGTCTTCATCGTCCCGGCAGGCGAAGTGGGCGACGCCGCTCTTGGTGTTGTGCGTGGTCGCCCCCCCCAGGGCTTCCTTGGTCACCTCTTCGTGGGTGACCGCCCGGATGACCTCCGGACCGGTGATGAACATGTAGCTCGTGTCTTCGACCATCAGGACGAAGTCCGTCAGCGCCGGGCTGTAGACCGCCCCGCCGGCGCAGGGTCCCATGATCGCGCTGATCTGCGGGACGACCCCGGAGGCCAGGGTGTTGCGGAGGAAGATGTCCGCGTAGCCCGCGAGGGATTCGACCCCTTCCTGGATCCGGGCGCCGCCGGAATCGTTCAGACCGACGACGGGGGCCCCGACCTTCATCGCCAGGTCCATCACCTTGCAGATCTTCCGGGCGTAGGCGGCGCCGAGGGAGCCGCCGAAGACGGTGAAGTCCTGGGCGAAGACGAAGATCTGCCGACCTTCGACGGTGCCGTAGCCGGTGACGACCCCATCGCCGGGGATCGCCTTGTCCCCCATCCCGAAGTCGGTGCACCGGTGCACCGCGAGGCGATCCGTCTCGACGAAGGAGCCGGCATCGAGCAACAGCTCCAGGCGCTCCCGCGCGGTGAGCTTGCCCTGCTTGTGCTGCTTTTCGACCCGTTGGTCGCCCCCGCCGGCGAGGGCTCGGCGGTCGAGGTCGTCGAGGCGGGCGCTACGGTCGAGGTCGGCGGGGGCCACCTGCTCCGGGGACTTCGGCGCGGTCGGGGTCGAGGCCATGGGCCGGGTACATAGCCGATGCGCCCACCGATTTCGACGGTCCCGGTGACCCATTCCGGGCCGACGGTTCGGGCTCGACAGCCGGTGGACGCGCGGCGACGGACGGACGTCGGACTAGGAGGTCGCGGAGGCGACGGCGTCGACCAGGCGGTCCAGATCTTCCCGTCGGTGCTTTTCCGTCACCGCGACGAGGAGGGTGTCCGCCCGGTTCGGGTCGAAGCGCCCAAGGTCGACGCCGGCGAGGATGCCCTGGCTTCGGGAGAGCGCTCCGACGAGCTCGGCGGCGGTGCCGCCATCGGTCCTTCGGACGGCGAACTCGTTGAAGGTCGGCCCGGCGAAGGGAAGGTCGATGCCGGGCAGGCCGTCGAGGCGCGCCTTCAGGTATTCGGCCTTCGACAGGCACATCCGGCCTGTCTGGACGAAGCCTTCCCGGCCGAGAAGGGCGGTCCGGATCGTCATCGCCAGGGCGATGAGGCCGTGGTTGGTGCAGATGTTCGACGTGGCCCGTTCCCGCCGGATGTGCTGCTCCCGGGTGGACAAGGTGAGGACGAAGCCGCGCTCCCCGTGGGCATCGACGGTCTCCCCGACCAGGCGGCCGGGGATCTGCCGCATGTACTTCCCTCGGCAGGCGAACAAGCCGACCCCCGGGCCCCCGTACTGGGGCGGGACGGCCAGGCCCTGGCCTTCCCCGACGGCGATGTCCACCCCGGCCCGGCCGGGGGGCTCGAGGACGGCCAGGGCATAGGGTTCGGTGGTGACGGTGGCGAGGAGCGCCGGGTGGTCGGCGATCGCCGCCCGGAGGGCGCCGAGGTCTTCGACGACGCCGAAGAAGTTCGGGTAACCGACGAGGAGCCCGGCGACGTCCCCATCTTGGAGCCGCTTGGTCAGGGCGGCGACGTCGGTCCGCCCGTCGTCCTGGAGCGGCACCGTCTCGATCCGTGGCCCGCCGGGATCGTCCCCATCCTTCGTGTCGACCCATCGGAGATACGTCTCGACGGCTCGACGGTGGTCCGGGTGAAGCCCGGCGCTGACCAAGATCGTGGTCTTCCGAGTGACCCGACGCGCCATCAGGGCGGCCTCGGCGGCACCGCTCGCCGCGTCGTACATGGACGCGTTGGCGACCTCCATGCCGAAGAGCTCACAGCAGAGGGTCTGGAACTCGAAGATCGCCTGGAGCGTCCCCTGGGAGACCTCCGCCTGGTAGGGCGTGTAGGCGGTGTAGAATTCGCTGCGGAGGATGAGCTGGTCGACCGCCGGCGGCAGGTGGTGGTCGTACATGCCGCCGCCCAGGAACGACAGCTGGGTCGCCGCCGGGTTTCGGTCGGCGAGCTCGTTCAGGTGCCGCATGAGCTCCGGTTCGCTCAGGGCGGGCTCGAGGTCGAGGGGCCGCTCGCGGCGATAGGCCTCCGGCACGGAGTCGAAGAGCCGGTCGACGTGGTCGACGCCGATGCGGCGGAGCATGGCCTCGACTTCCTGGGAGGTGTGCGGGAGGTAGCGCATGGGCCCGCAGGTCTAGGGCGTGGACCGGCTCGGGTCCACGCCTGTCCGCCGTGGCCCTGACTCCGGGGGTGGGCTCCTGACCCCGACCCGGGGCCAGGAATCGCCCGGCGCGGTCAGTCCAGGGTGCCGAGGAACGCTTCGTAGGCCGCGGCGTCCATCAACCGTTCGAGCTCGGCCCGGTCCGTCGGGCGGATCGCGATCATCCACCCTTTGTCGTAGGGGCCTTCGTTCACCAGCTCCGGGCTCGATTCGAGCTCGTCGTTGACCTCGACCACCTCGCCGGAGATCGGAGCGAAGAGCTCGCTCACGGTCTTGACCGACTCGATGTCGCCGAAGCGCTCCTGGGCCTGGATCTCGGAGCCGACAGGCGGCAGGTCGACGAGGGTCACGTCGCCGAGCTGCTCGACGGCGTAGGAGGTGACCCCGATGCGGACGAGGTCCCCATCCTCCTTCGCCCATTCGTGCTCCCGGGTGTATTTCAGCTCGCTCGGATAGGTCGCCATCTCACTTGCCTAGGCTCGATGCCGGGGCCGGGGTCAACCCGCCCGCGGTCGTCGGTAGAAGGGCATCTCGACGATCCGCGCTTCGACCAGCTTGCCGCGGATGCCGATGGCGAGGCGGGTGCCCACCTCGCTGCGTTCCGCCGCCACGTACCCCATTCCGACGTTCTTGCCCAGGGTGGGGGCGGGGGATCCGCTGGTGACCCGACCCAGGCGGGCGTCGGCGTCGTCCGGGTCCGCCGCCTCCGGAGAGAGGATGGGGTAGCCCGGGCGGGCGATGCCGCGACCGACCATCTCGAAGCCGACCAGCCGGGACGCGGGCCCGCGCCGTTCGATCTCGGCGATCGCTTCCCGTCCCTGAAAGGAGCGACCGTCGGGTTTGACCACCCAGCCGAGGCCCGCGGACAGGGGGTCGGTATCCTCGTCGATGTCCTGGCCGTAGAGACAGAGGGACGCTTCGAGGCGGAGGGTGTCCCGGGCGCCCAGGCCGGCGGGGACGAGCCCAAGGTCCTGACCTCGGTCCAGGAGATGCCTGAAGACGGCGGCGGTGGATTCCGCGGGGCAGAAGATCTCGACGCCGTCCTCCCCGGTGTAGCCCGTCCGGGCGAAGCGAACCTCCGCCCCCGCCAGGCGCCCGGTGGCCGTACGGAAGCGCTTGAGGGCGGCGGGGTCGCCGTCCGGCCCGGCGGCTTCCAGGACCTGGAAGGCGCGGGGGCCCTGGAGCGCCAGCAGCCCGAAGCGATCGCTCGCATCCTCGACCTGGACCTCCGGACCCGCCGCCTCTGCCGCGGCGGCGAGATGACCGGCGATCTTCTTCCGGTTCGAGGCGTTGCAGACGACCAAGAGCTCGTCGTCGCGGAGGCGGTAGACGATGAGGTCGTCCAGGATGCCCCCGTCCTCCCGGCAGGCGACGGTGTAGAGGGCTTTGCCGACGGGCAGCCGGTGGACGGCGTTGGTCACCAGCCCGTCCAGAAAGGCCTGGGCCCCCGGACCGGTGACCAGCAGCTCGCCCATGTGGGAGACGTCGAACAGCCCGGCGGCTTCCCGGACGGCTCGGTGCTCGGCGACGACCCCGGCGTATTGGACCGGGAGGGCGTAGCCGGCGAAGGGGACCATCCGACCGCGGAGCCGCAGATGCTCGTCGTAAACCGGCGTTTTCAGAAGATTTCCGAGGTCCACGGTGGCGCCGACCTTACCGGCGGGTCCGGGCGTCGGCAAGGAGGGGAAAGAGGCCTGGACCCCCCCGACGATGGGGGAAGGGCGCAACCCGCTCCCCGCAGAGGTCGATGGGAGCGGCGGCTGGCCACGACCCTCAGGCCGCCGCAGCCAGCATGGACACCGTCGACGGAACCGAGATCCTCACCGTGGACGCGCCCGCGGCGCGGGCCCCCGCCGCCTGGGTGATCGACCTCGAAGGGCGTCGGCCCCGGTGGATCCCCGCGGACGGGCTGGTCCTCGGCGCTCGCCCCGGCCTGGCGGACCTGGTGTTAGGCGACCCGGCGGTCAGCGGCCGGCATCTGCGCCTCCAACCCGTCGGGGACGAGCTCGACCTCCGGGACCTGGATAGCCGAAATGGCTCCTGGGTCGATGGCGTCCGGGTGGTCTCCGCCCGCCTCCGGGAACCGGCCCGGGTCCGGCTGGGCCGCACCTACTGCACGGTGCGCCGATGGCTCCCGGACCCCGGGGACGCCGGAGGGCTCGGCTCCCCCTCCCCCGGCCTGGTCGCGGAGAGCCCGGAGATGCGCGCCATCGTCACCGAGCTCGGTCGCCTGGCCCGGCTGCCCTGGGCGGTGCTGATCCTGGGCGAGACGGGGGTGGGCAAAGAAGAGGTAGCTCGGGCGCTGCATCGGGAGAGCCCGCGGGCCCGCCGGCCGTTCGTGCCCGTCAACGCCGGCGGGCTGCCCCGGGATCTCGTGGAGAGCGAGCTCTTCGGCCATGAACGGGGGGCCTTCACCGGCGCCTCCCGGGCGCACCGGGGCGTCTTCGAACAAGCCGACGGGGGCA
>DAPKRP010000676.1:0-2211 GCA_031800515.1 Polyangiaceae bacterium LLY-WYZ-14_1
GCCTCGACGGCGGCGAGCCGCAGAGGCCGATCCGGGTGGGTGAGGAGAGGCAGGAGCGCCGGGGTGGCTCTCGAAGCCCCCGTGTCGGCGAGGAGCTGCACCAGGCGCGGCCGGTCGACGGCGGGGACCCTCGCGAGGGCGTCGAGCAGGGGATCGACCATGCGCCCGTCCACCGGGCCCACCTCGGCGTAGGTCGCCAGGGCGTCGAGGATGGGGGAGAGCTCGCCGGGGCTCTCCGCGTCCCCGAGCCGGTCGAGGAGCGGGATCACCGCTTCGGGAGAGCCGATGCGCGCCAGGGCGGCGAGGAGGGCGTTCGGGTCGGCCGCCTCCGCGCGCTGGGCGGCGAGAAGCGCGGGCTCGACGGCAGCCCGGTCCCCCGGCGTGGCCTGCCGCGCCAGGAGTCGGGCGAGGGCGGTCGCCTGGCTCGGTCGCTCTTCCCGCGCGAGGGCCTGGCCCAGCCGGGCGATCAGCGCCGTCTCTGCGCCGTCTCCCCGGCGGCGCGCGCGGCGCACCCGGCCGTCGATCGCGTGGACGACGGCCGGGGCGAGGGCCGCCCGATCGAGGGCGGCGAGGAGCGGCGGCAGGGTGCTCGGGTCGTCGATCCCCGCGAGGGCGGCTACCGCCGCCTCGGCGAGCCGGCGGCTCCCGTCCGCCAGCAGGGCGGCGAGGGTGTCGACGGCCGCCGCATCCCCGAGGCGCCCGAGGGCGCCGACCGCCGCCACCTGCACCTCCTCGGAGGGGTCCTCCAGCGCCCGTCGCAGCGCCGGCAGGGCCCGGACGTCGCCGAGGGTCCCGAGGGCGTCCACCACCACGGCCCGGACCTCGGCCACGTCGTCCCGGGCTCGGCCGACCAGGGGGACGACGGCCTCCCGCTGACCGAGGGCGGCCAGGGCTTCGACGGCGGCCATCCGAACCCCGACGTCCGTGTCGTCGAGGCGGCCGAGGAGGGGGACCAGAACCGCCTTGTCCGAGAGCGCCGGTAGGGCCCGGACGGCGGCCAGACGGACGTCCGGGCTCACATCGCCGAGGGCGCGCACGAGGCCGGTGCGGCCCCGTTCGTCGCCGAGGGCGCCGAGCCCCTCCGCGGCGGCCGCGCGCAGGGCGGGGTCGGCGTCGTCGAGCCAATCGACCAGGGTGGGGAGGGCCTCCCGCAGCCCGAGGCGCCCGGCGGCGAGGGCGGCCGCCGCCCGGACCTCGAGGTCCGGGTCGTCGAGGGCCCGGAGCAGGGGGGCCCGGACGGCCGCGGGGTCGCTCTGGGCCAGGAGGCGGACGATCTCCCGTCGGCGCTCCGGGCTGGCGGCCTCGAGCTCCCGGGCGAGCCGCTGGGACCGCCCGGCCCATTCGAACCCCGACAGAAGCACGCCGACGCCGAGCCCCAGGACGATGAGCCGGCCGGTGCGGCGGGGTCGGCGGCTGCCGGAGGGGAGGGTCACCTTCGTGGCCTAGCAGACCCGCGGGCGGCGCTGCTCGGGGCGCCCCGGGGGCGGGCATCGGGCGAAACGGGTATTCGGACCCAGGACGAGAGGTACCAGACGGGCTGCCCCGTCTGGAGTCTTCGCAGACCCGGGGGGCGTCCGTTGACTCTTGACGGCCGCCTTCGTTGCGCCAAGGTGGATTATCGCAGTGACAGTGGAACTTGCCGACGAGCGGGGGGCGCTGAAGGGGGTCGAGACCGGAACACCGGCCGGCCCGCCGAACCCGTCGGCCAGCCGTCCCGGGAGCCGTCGGCCGGGGCCGCCGGGCTTCCACGCGCGTCTGTCCGGGATGTCCCCGCTGGACCTGTTGCAGATGCTGCATCTCGCCCGGCAGGACGTGACCCTGGTGGTTCGGGGGGAACGGGTCGGTCGCATCCATCTGGCCGGTGGGGAGCTCGTCCACGCCGAGTGGGGCGACCAGGTCGGCGCCGCCGCCCTGCGCCAGCTGCTGTTGATGCGCGGCGGGCTCATCGACACCGCGCCCGCCGAGTTCCCGGAGCCCAGTCTTCGAGGGTCCTTCGAGGCCTTGATGCTCGACCTGCTCCGGGAGATCGACGAGGAGCGCAATCGTCTTCAGCACCTCGACCCGGACGAGATCGTCGCCAATCTGGGCCCGTCCGTGGACGAGCACCCGGGGGCCCCGTCCCGGGAGCCCGCCCCGAAGGGCCTGGACGCCGGCCTCCCCGCCCCGGGGGACGTCGCCCCGGCCTCCGCGTCTCCGTCGTCCCCGGCGTCC
>DAPKRP010000677.1:0-2951 GCA_031800515.1 Polyangiaceae bacterium LLY-WYZ-14_1
GCTCGTCCCTTCGGGCGACCAGTCGGCGGAAAAGGCCGGCTACCTGGACTACGACCCGGACTCCCGGAAGGGCCGGCTCGCCACCCCGACCACCCTGGACGACTTCCGGGTGCTGGTGACGGTGGAGAAGAACCGACGCACCTCGGCGCCTACGGGGACCGTGATCATCGACCATCAGGTGCGCTCCTGAGGCGTCCCAGACCCGGCGACCCGGGTTGACGAAACCGCCGGCTTCAGGGCTCGATGAGCGGGCCTCCGGGGCGGCCGCCGCTGGACCACATCTGCTGGACCACACGGCCGCCGTGGTGCCGGCGGAACCGGGTCGACGGTGGTGTTGGGTCGTTCGAACAGGAAATCACGGCGTAGGGCTCGTCCCTTTCTTCGGGGATCGGGATGGGGCGCCCGCCTCGTCCCAGGGCCGCTCTTCGCCGGGCTCCTCCCCATCCTCTTCGCCGGCTGTGTGGGGGGGCTCTCGGGCTCGGCGGACGCGCCGGCGGCGCAGGGGTCATCGATGCCGGGGGAGGCCACGCTGCCCCGGGATGCGGGGCCTGGCTTCTTTCGGGTTCGACCCGCCGAGGTCGCGCTCCAGCTCACCACCCGGTCCCCCCGCGCCGACCTCCGCTTCGTCGTGGACCGGGGGGACGTCGGGCGGCCGGAAGACCTTCGGGTGGCGCTGGAAGACCTCCCGGACGGGGTCGTCGCAGCGCCGGTCTTCGTCCCCGCGGCGCGACGGGTCGGGGTCCTGGCCCTCGAGGTCATCCTCGACGACGACGGTCGGATCCCCATCGGCCTCGACGGCAGCGTCCACACCCTTCGCCTCGTCGCCGGCGTGGAGCGGGGGGTCGGCGGCCCTACTTCGGCCTTCAAGGACCAGACCGAGCTGACCGTCGCGGTGCGCGGGGACCCCGGGGACCCGGTGCGGGGCTTCGGGGACGACGGCCTGGCGACGCTGGATAGCCCCGACTCCCAGTGGATCGCTACCGAGATGGCCGTCGATCCGGACGACGGGTCCCTGTTCCTGCCGATCACCCGAGCCGTTCCGGGTGGAACCGTGATCCCCATCGACCGGCAGGTTGGCCAGGTCGCCAAGCTGGACGTCGACGGTCGCCTCGACCGCAACTTCGGAATCGGCGGCTTCACCAGTGACACCGCAGATCTCCCGGACCTGGGTCCCAGCTTGTCCCTGGATTTCGATCCGGCGACGGAGTCGGTCCTTTGGCTCACCGGGCCTCGCTTCGGCGAAGCCACCGACCACCGGGTGCTCATCCGCCTGGATGGCGACCACGGGAGGGCCCTCCCGACGCCGACCGATGTCACCTTCGTCGTGGCTTCCGATGTCGACCAGCTGGCCGTCCCCCGGGAAGGTCGCCCCGGGGTGCACGTCTTCGGCTTCAGCCGTCAGACCTTCGTCACCGCCCTCGAACAAGACGGGACGCCGGCGCGGGACTGGGGCGACGCCGGGGTCTACGACCCGATCGATACCCGCTTCCATCTCGACCGGGGCGCCACCCTCGACGGGGGCGAGCTTCTCCTCATGGGCCGTCTGATCCCCCGGGGCGTCGAGGTTCCGCGCCTGCTGATGCTGGTCTACGTCGACCGGGATGGGGAAACGCGGGCGCTGAGCTTCGGCCGCGTCGCCCTGCCGGACGACGGCGACGGCTTCGAAGACTTCCCGGCCTTCGTCGCCGACCCGGCTACCCGGCGCTCCTACGTGCTGGGTCGACGGCGGAATCGGGGGCACCGGATCTTCGCCGTCGGGCCCGATGGGGACCGGGAGCCCGACCGGGACATCGCGCCCGGCCTGTTCGAGCCGGTCGGCCTGGCCCTCCAAGGCGACGGTTCCCTTTTGGTCTCGATGCAGCAACGGGGGCTCTCCGGCGACTCCCCGCATACCGTCCTCCGGCGCTACCGTCCCGACGGCTCCCAGGACGAGCGTTTCGGTGACGGCAGCGTCTCCATCGGGCGGGGACCGGCGACCTTCCTCGTCGTCGACGACGACCGGCAACGGGTCTACGTCGCCGGGGGCCAGGTGCCCGGCGACACGCCCAGCGAGCTCTGGGTCCGCGCCTTCTGGCTCTGACCCCGGGGCGCCTCGGGGCGATGCCCGGGCATCCCCCGCCGGACCCTTTTTCGTTGAGTCCTTCCCCCCCCTGGCCCACCTTCCGGGGCCATGGCGGGCGTGACGGACTCCTCTCCGGGATGGGGGCGATGGGCCTGGGCCATGGTCCTCTTGTCGGCCGTCCTGGCCGGCGGATGCGGTGGCCGGACCCCCCTGGACCCCTTCGACGACGGAGGCGTGCCGGGGCCCGGGGACGACGATGACGACGATCCCGTCGGCGACGACGACGACGACGATGACTCGATGGGAGACGACGACGACGACGATGATGACGACCCGCCGCGGGATCTCCGGGTCTCCCTCGCCAACGTCGAAGTCGTCCAGGACTGCATGCCCGTGATCCCCGATGACAACGTCTTCTTCCGGGCGACCCTCCAGCTTCGAAACGGCGACGCCCCGGTCCCGGAGCTTTCCCTCGGGTCGGTCCGGATCCTGGACGGGCCCATCGAGGTCGCGTCCTTCACCCCGGTCCCCGGCAGCATCGCGCCGCTGGCATCCGGGGAGCGGCGGGACGTCGAGCTCGGCAAGGAGAGCCCGAGCTTGACGCCCCCCACGAGCTGCACCCTCTGCGGCGGGGGCGAGCCGGACACCCTGCGCATCGAGCTCACCGAAGCCGGCGGGGGCGCCCTGGTCGGCGAGGTCGAGATCTCCCTGGTCGACCTCCTGGAATGCCTCGGCTAGTACCCCTGCTCGGAAGTTCGGTCCGGGATACCGACGAGGACCGGGCGCCGCTCGCAAGGCGCGGCGACGAGGAAGGGCTGAACGCCCTTTCGAGGAGGCGCAACGCCGCGAGCGGCGTTCGGGACCGGCGCAAACCCGGTTCGAACTTCCG
>DAPKRP010000678.1:0-2584 GCA_031800515.1 Polyangiaceae bacterium LLY-WYZ-14_1
AGCCTGGAGCCAGGGGGCGCCGTCGTGCTGACCGCGCGCTGGAACATCGCCTGGAACGACGCGGGGACGCTTCCCGACGAGATCCGGGTCGTCGCCGACGACGGGGCCGGCATCGGGGCGGCCCGGGAATGCCGAGAGGACAACAACGACTTCACCGGTGAGGTCGGCCCCGGCGCGGCGGCTGCGGACCTCCTGGTGTCCCTGGGACCCGTCGAGGTCGACGACTGCCCGGACCCGACGGTGCGGGTGACGGTGGAGAACGCCGGCGTCGTGCCCGCCCGGGACGTGCGGGTCGACCTCTACGCGGGCAACCCCTTCGCGGGGGGGACCTTCCTCGCGTCGGAGGTCCTCCCGGGGCCCATCGCCGCGGGGGAAACCGCGTCCTTCACCGCCACCCTGGACACGATCAGCACCGGCCGGGAGCTGACCATCTGGGCCTGGGTCAACCGGGATCGGTCGGTCGTCGAATGCAACGAGGGCAACAACACGGACGCCGCCGACCCCATCGAGTGCCCCACCGTGTTGCGCTGATCTCCAGAGCTCATCCCTCGCCGCGGCTCCGCCGGCCCCTCGCGAGCGCCACGAGCGTTCCCGGGCCGTCCCAGCTCCGCGCCGCGGGCCGTCCTCTGACCCCCCGACGACTCCGCCCCCGACCCGGGTCTTTCGGGGCGGGCGTCCCTCCGGCTAGGATGCTCGACCGATGGGTGACCACGCCGTCGACGGTCAGCCCCCGAAGGACGCCCGGCGCCGCGCCTTCATGCGGGCGCTCCTGGAGGACGTCCGAGCCCTCGAGCGGATGCTCGGGGAGGGACGCTTCGAGACGGGGGTGCGTCGCATCGGCGCCGAACAGGAGATGTTCCTGGTGGACCGGGCGATGCAACCGGCACCGGTGGCGACGGATCTGCTGGCCCGCACCGACGACCCGCGCCTCACCACGGAGCTCGCCCGTTTCAACCTCGAGGCGAATCTCTCTCCCCATCCCTTCGGGGGGCGCTGCCTCCGAGCCCTCGAAGAAGAGCTCGAAGAGGTGCTCGCCAAGGCCCGGCAGGCGGCGGCGGAGGTCGACGCCGAGGTCGTCCTCACGGGAACCTTGCCCACGCTGCGCCGGGCCCACGCCTCCCTCGATTGGATGACCCCGGATCCCCGCTACCACGCGCTGAACCAGGCGATGAAGGAAGCCCGCGGGGGGGAGTTCCGGCTGGACATCGCAGGCCTCGACGAGCTCGAGCTCACCCACGACAACGTGATGTACGAGGCCTGCAACACGTCCTTTCAGATCCACTTCCAGGTGGCTCCGGAGGAGTTCGCCCGCCTCTACAACGTGGCCCAGGCGGTCACCGCGCCGGTGCTCGCCGCGGCGGTCAACTCTCCCCTGTTCCTCGGGCGGCGCCTCTGGCGGGAGACCCGGGTCGCCCTCTTCCAGTCGAGCGTCGACTCCCGACACCACCGACGGGTCCACGAGCGCGCCCATCGGCCCCGGGTCAGCTTCGGGGACGGGTGGGTGAAGTCCTCCGTCCTCGAGATCTTCCGGGAGGACATCGCCCGGTTCCGGATCCTACTGGCCCGGGAGGTCGACGAAGACCCGGCGGTGGTCCTGGCCCGGGGAGACGTGCCCCAGCTGTCGGCCCTGCGGCTCCACAACGGCACCGTCTACCGCTGGAACCGCCCGTGCTACGGCGTCGCCGACGGGGTCGCCCATCTGCGGATCGAAAACCGCGTGCTGCCGGCGGGACCGTCGGTGGTCGACCAGGTCGCGAACGCCGCCTTCTACTTCGGCCTGATGTCCGGCGTCCTCGAAGAGCTCGGGGACGTGGCGGCGGTCCTGGACTTCGACCACGCCAAAGCGAACTTCTTCGCCGCCGCTCGCCACGGCCTCGACGCCCAGTTCACCTGGGTGGGGGGGCAGACGATGGCCGCCGCGGAGCTCATCCTGACCCACCTGCTCCCCCTGGCCCGGGCCGGGCTCGCCGCCCGGGGCATCGACGCCGGGGACGTCGACCGGTACCTCGGGGTGCTCGAAGAGCGGGTTCGGGCGAACCAGACCGGCGCGAGCTGGATGCTCCGGTCCCTCCGGCAGATGGGCGAGCAGGGCACGCGGGACCTCCGGGAGCGGCGGCTGGTCCAGGCGCTGCTGGACCGGCAGCGGGAGGGGGAACCGGTCCACCGGTGGCCCCTCGCCGACCTGCCCTCCGGGGAAGCCTGGGCAGAGGCCTACCGCACCGTCGGCCAGTTCATGTCGACGGACCTCTTCACCGTGCAGCCCGACGACCTCGTCGACCTCGCGGCGAGCGTCATGGAATGGGAGCACATCCGCCACGTTCCGGTGGAAGACGACTCGGGCAGGCTGGTCGGCATCATCACCCACCGGTCCCTCCTCCGGCTGGTGGCGGACCGGCTCCGCCAGGACGAGCTCGACGGCCCGGTGCCGGTCTCCCGGGTGATGCGCCGGGACCCCATCACGGCACGACCGGACACCCCGACCCTCGAGGCCGTCCGGCTGATGCGCACCCACGGCCTGGGGTGTCTGCCCGTGGTCGACGAGGGGGGGCAGCTGGTGGGCATCCTCACCGAGCGGGATCTGATC
>DAPKRP010000679.1:0-8729 GCA_031800515.1 Polyangiaceae bacterium LLY-WYZ-14_1
CTCAGGGGGTCAGCCGGGCCCGCACCCAGTAGCGAAGCGGGCCGAAGCGAAGCTCCCCACGGCGCGCTTCCAGATGGTGGAGGGCGACCGGCGCCACGTGGAAGGCCGCGAGCCATCGTTCCAGCCCGCGCTTGACGGGCCCCCGAAGCCCCGCCAGGTCCGCGAAGTCGACCACCCACACCTGTCCCCCGGGGGCCAGGGCGTCGAGGGCATGGTCCAGGGCCCGCTCCGGCTCCTGGACCATCGACAGGCAGTAGCTGAAGAGGATGCGGTCCGGGGCTTCCCCGAGCACGGAGCGATAGTCGACGTCCTCGGCGAACCCCTGGCAGAGGGAGATCCCAGGGCAGCGCGGGCGGGCGTGCTCGAGCATCGCATCGCTCGCCTCGACCCCGCCGAGGACCGCATCCGGGCGGAGACGCCGGAGGGACCGCAAGTTACGCCCCGTGCCGGGCCCGACCTCGACCAGGCGGCGCCAGCTCGTGTCCCCAGCGAGCTCCCGGAGCGCCTCGTCCCGGCCGAAGAGATAGTACTTTCGGGTGGCGTCGTAGACGGCCCGGGTGGCCCGGTAGTAGCGGTTGAGGAAGTCCCGGTGGGTCTGGCGTTCCGCGGCGGGGGCGCCTCCCCCGGTCAATGGCACACCTGGTAGAAGTTGACCCGGCGGTACTGACGGGACCGATCCGCCTCCGAAGCCGGACCGGTGACCGGCAGCAGCTGGAAGTGCCGGTCCAGGCCGAGCCGTTCGACCACGGTCTCGTCTTCCACGGATCGGTAGAGCACGATGGCCCCGTCCCGGCTGGTCCGCAGGATCGATTCGAAGAGAGAGCGCTGGGTGCTCGGCGGCATCCAGTCGACGGCATCGCAGAGGGTGTAGTGGGACCAGGTGCGAGGCCCCGCTTCGTCGAGCACGTCGAAGATGCTGCGCCGGTGGTAGCTGACCGTGGTCGGGGCGTGGAGGGACCGGTCGTAGCGGTCGCGCCGGAGATAGGGCGGCACCGCGTCCGGGTGGTCGTGGTTGTATTGACCCGCGGTGAAGTACCAGACGAACCAGTTCGTCTCGAGGTCCGTCGTCGCCAGCCGCTTCAGGTGGTCGACGAAGTAGTCGACGAGGTCCGTGCCCTCGGTCTCGAGCAGCCGGTCGCGCTGGGAGAAGTTGATCCCCAAGGCGACGAGCTGGAGCGGCGAACGAAGGAAGGTCGCGATCTCCGGCCGGCGCAGGACCGGTACGATCTGCTCGTCGATCACCTGAAGCCGGACCTCGACGGGCTGCGAGATCATGTGCCGGAGCCACCCCCCGTCGACCCCCGTCAGCCGCCGGAGGCCGTGGATCACCTGGGCCGTCAGCCCCTCGTGGTGAATCGTGCGTCCGAAGACCCGGTGGTGCTTCTTCCAGTACTTCTGCATCCAGCTCGGCAGGTGACCGACCAGAGAAGAAACGGTGGCCGCCGGGTCGGCCTGCCAACCCCGGCCGAACAGGTCGTAGAAGCTCGAGTAGGGTCGGAGCCACTGCGCCGCCGTGCACTTCAACGCGGTCAGCGCCAGGTGGTGGGGATTGATGTCGACGGCATCGATCCGTCGGGGGCGGGCGCTCACCATCCCGGCGACGCCGCAGCCGGCCCCGGTGATGCCGAGGACCGAAGACGTTTCGTTCAGCCCGAGGTAGCGCTCGTCGACCTCGGCGTCCTCGAAGAGGATGTTGTAGACGAAGAGCCGGCTGAAAAGCTGTTGGAACGCTCGGTCTCTGACTCGCATGTGGTTCTCCTGGGCGCGCCGGGATCCGTTCGCCCGTCGGGGAGGTCGACGGGGTCCGGAACCCGTCGTCGGCGTGCCGGGGCCCGCCCCGGGGGCGAGCCGACGGCTGCTAGCATCTTTTCCGCGGCGGCTCCGTGGCAGGCGCGTGATTTCAGAGGATAAAGGCTCACCTCGGGGGTCCGAGGAAGGGGTGCCGTGCAGGGGCGGGGACGAGGTCGTCAGCGGCGCGCATGGTAATCGAGAAACGCCGTCACCGCGTGATCGGCGTCGGCGATCGGGTCTGGACCCCCATCCCGAACCGTATTGGCCGTCGGCGAAGGAACCGACGTCGGACGAAAGGCCTCGGTCCAAGCCGCCCGGACGGCTTCGAGCAACCCGGTACGGGCCGGGCCGGAAAGCCCGATGGGCCCGCCCCCGCAGGCGCGGCAGACGATCCCCCCCGCCGCCGGGTCGAAGCGCGCCGCCTGGCCGGGCCGGGGCGCACGGCCACACCCTGCGCAGCGTTCGAGGTTCGGCTCGAGGCCGAGAAGCGCGGCGACCCGCGCCCGGAACGCGACCTCGAGACCGCGCGCCTCCTGCCCCGGGCGGTCGGCGACCGCCGCGAGCAGGTCGACCACCGTCCGAAAGACCTCCGGGTCCCGCTGTCGCGGCGGGAGCAGCCGCCGGAGCCAGTCCAGCTGCTGCCCGACGGCACGCATGCGGTCCAGGTCGGCCAAGAGGAGAGGAAACGACCGCCGGGGAACCGCCTCGGCCAGACGCCCAACCTCGCCCTGGCCGAGGCCGATCTCGGTCTCGAGGAGGGCGAAGGGAGGGACCGCCCCGGGGAAACGCCGGCTCCCCTTGCGCACCCCCCGGGCCATCACCGGAACGATGCCGAAGGCCTCCGTGATCAGGGTGACCACGCGATCCGCGTCCCCGTAATCGACGCTCCGGAGGACGACGGCCTCGGTCCGGGAGGTTCGACGCCCGGTCGGGGTCGCCACCCCGCCTACCCCAGACGGCAGCCCCGGGCGGACACCGCCATCGGCGGCGCGGAGGGCCGGGGCACGACCTGGGCCGGAACGGCCCAGCTCAGCTCGACCGGGGCGTCCCGTCGCCGGGGCCGCAGCACGATCGAAAGGGCCAGGGTGAACAGGACCAGCAGGATGACCAGGGCGATCGCGATGCCGAACCCCCCTTCCCCCTGGGAGCTCCCCAGGGGGGTGGTCCGGGCCGGAGGCGGCGGGGGGTGGCTGGCCCGGAGCCCGTCGTAGCGGGCGAGCACCTCGTCTTCCGAAAGCCCGAGGGCCCGGGCGTAGGCCTTGAGGAATCCCCGCACGAAGACATCGCCGGGAAGGTCGTCGAAGCGCCCGTCCTCGATGAGGTCCAGCGTCCGAAGAGGGATCCGGGTCGTCTGGGAGAGCTCTTCGAGGGACACCTGTCGGGCTTCCCGTTCCCGGCGCAGGTGGCCGCCGACCTGCTGGTGCAGCCCGTCGCCTCCGGGTGGCCCCGCGGCCGGCGAGCCCGGGGCGTCTGCGCCGGAGGGCTCCCCAGGCTGGCCGGAGGACGGGTCCGGCTCGGGCCGGGTGCCGGCCCGACCGCCGAGGGCGCCGGCGATCGCCCGGGAGACGGCGCCCTCGGTTCGCTTCGGATCGTCCAGGGAACTGTCGCCGAGGCCCCGGGGGGCCGATGGGGCGGCCACCCGACGGTTGCGCGGAGCGGCGCCGGCACGGGGCGGCCCGGGTCGGTCTCGGAAGGGCGAACGCACGGTCAGGGGGCCTCCTCGAGAAAGGCGGCGCAGGCGGCTCCCGCGTCGGTCTGGCGACCGAGCTCGACACACCGCTCGAAGTCCCGGAGAGCGTCCTCCCGATGCCCGAGCCGGGCGCGCGCCTCGCCCCGTTGTTTCCAGGCTTCCTGGAGCACGTCACAGCTCGGATCCGCCTCGAGGGCGAAGGTGAAGGCCGCCTCCGCTTCGTCGAAGCGGCCCTCGGCGAAATGGACCTCGCCGAGCCGCAGATAGCCGAGGCAGAAGCGGGGCTGCCGGGAGACGGCGGCCTCCAGGGCGTCGACGGCCCCGGGGGCATCCCCGGCCTGGAAGCGCGCCCAGCCGAGATTGCCGAGGGCCGTGTGGGGGGCCGTGTTCAAGGGGTCGGCGGCCGAGGCCTCGAACCAGCGCACCGCTTCCTCGGAGTCGCCTCGCTCGAGCAGGACGCCTCCCAGCAGGTTGGCGGCTTCCGGGAAGAGGGACTGGGCGCTGGTCTCTTGAACGATCTCGACCGCCTTTCGGGCATCTGATTCGGCTTTCCCGAGCTCCCCCCGGCCGTACCAGATCAACCCGCGGAGCATGTAGGCGCGGGCATTACGGTCGTCGAGCTCGAGGGCCCGGTCCAGGTGGATGAGCGCCTGGGGGACGTTGCCCTCGTCGCCATACCACTGGGCTGCGTTCTGAAACTCACGCATCGACCGTTCCGCATCTTCCGCCGAGCGGGCGCCGCAGGCGGCGACGGGCAGGCTCGACATGAGGAAGAAGAAGAAAAGGAAGGGCCGGACCATGAGCATCGGCCTTTCGGGGCCTGAGGTGTAACGAGGTGTTCGGACCCGTTCAACGAAAAAAAGCCGTCTTTCCAACGCCCGACGTGGGGCCTCTGGGGCGGCGTGGAAGGGGAGGGAACCCTCAGGGGAGGCCGGTGCGGACCTCTTCCTTCATGCCGAGGAGGCGATAGAGGCGCTTCAGGGCATCGAGATCGGGCAGCACGATCCGCTCTTCGGCGATCTTGAGGTAGCCCCCGTCCCGGAGCTGGCCGACCGCCCGTTTGACCGCGTCGACATCCAGGCCGACGCGGGCGGCGAGCTCGAGGGGGGTGACCGCAAGGACGTGACCCTCCGGCCCCGGGGAGACCCCTCCGGCCAGGCGAACCAGGGTGTTCACCACCCGGGACGGGTGGTCCCGAAGGGTGGCGTTCTCGAGCTGTTCTTCGGCGTCCCGAAGCCGCCGCACCAGCTGCGTCACCAGTCGGCCGGCGACCTCCGGGTTGCCGGTGAGCAAGGCGCCGAAGGTTTTTCGATCGAGCGCCAGGACGACGACTTCGTTCAAGGCGACGGCGGTCGCGCCCCGCAGCACGGTGCCGTCGAGGAGGGCGTCTTCGCCGAAGAGGTCTCCCTTTCGCAGGATGGTCAGGGAGCGCTCCGTCGACCGGATCCGTTTGAGCAGGCGGACACGCCCTTCTTGAACCAGGAAGCACTGCTCCGCCGGGTCGCCTTCCGAGTAGACGGTCTGGCCGGCATCGAAGCTGCGCCCGAAACGTTCGAGGAGCCGCTTTCGTTCCGCCTCGCCGAGCTCGTCCATCGCGCCGAGCCTATTCCATGGGGTGAAAGCAGGCGAGGCGCCGTCCGGGCCGATCCTCCTGCAGGGGCGGTTCCCGCCGGTCGCAGACCCCGGGCAGAGCGCGGGAGCATCGGGGCGCGTAGGCGCACCCGGGGCCGGCGAGCTTCGCCGAGTCCGGGGGGTCGTCGAGGGCGCAACCCCCCCGGGGGGATCGTCGGCGACGGGCCGCCGGCGTGCGGGCCGGGACGGCGGCCAGGAGCCCGGCGGTGTAGGGGTGCCGGGGCGCGGTGACGAGCTCTCCGGTCGGTCCCTCTTCCACGATCCTGCCCGCGTACATCACCGCGACCCGCTCCGTCACGGAGGCGACGACGTCGAGGTCATAGGAGATGAGCAGGAGGACCAGCCCCGTCGCACGCTGGAGCTCGCGAAGCAGGGCGACCACCTGACGCCGCACTCCCGCGTCGAGGGCGCTCACGGGCTCGTCGGCGACGAGCACCTCCGGCGATAGGACGAGGGCCCGAGCGATCCCCACCCGCTGGCGCTGCCCTCCGGAGAGCTCGTGGGGGTAGCGGGCAGCGAGCTCCGCCTCGAGACCAACCCGGCGAAGCGCGTCGTCGACCAACGCTCGCCGTCGCGCCGGGTCGGACTCGGTCCCCTGGGCGCGAAGGCCTTCGGCGACGGAGAAGCCGACGGTGAGCCGCGGGTCCAGGGCGGCCCCGTTGTCCTGAAAGACCAGCTGAAGGCGGCGGCGGGAACGGCGACGTTCGCCCCGGTCCATCGTCGAGAGATCCCGACCATCGAGGAGCACCTGCCCTGCCGTCGCCGCCTCGATCCCGACGAGGAGCCGACCGAGGGTGGATTTCCCGCAGCCCGACTCGCCGACGAGGCCGAGGGATGCCCCCGGGGAGAGGTCGAGGTCCACTCCGCCGACGGCGACCAGCTCGGCGGAGGGGCCGAGCCACCGGTCGAGGGGACCAGCGCCGGGAGCGCGGTAATGTCGACGCAGGCCCCGGGCGGACAACACCGGGGGTTCGGGGGGACGGCCCTCCCCCACCGCCGGAGAAATCGCCGCCGCCCCGGCGGCGCCCAGGGGGGAAGCCGTCGTCTCCGGCTCATCGGAGAAGAAGTCGTCGACCGGTCCTTCGGCGACGAGGCGGCCGTCCTTCATCTCGAGCACGCGGTCGGCGATCTCCGCGACCACGCCCCAATCGTGGGAGATGACCAAGACGCTCCGATCCGAGGCGGCGACCACCTCCTGGAAGAGGTCCAGGATCGCCGCTTGGACGGTGGCGTCGAGGGCCGTGGTCGGCTCGTCCGCGAGCAGCACATCCGGCTCGAGGCAGAGCACCATCGCCAGGGCGGCGCGTTGCTTCATGCCCCCGCTGAGCTCGTGGGGGTAGGACCCCAGACGCCGCTTGGCGTCGGGCAACCGCACCCGTTCGAGCCACCGAAGCGCTTCCGTCTCCGCCTGCCGCCGGCTCATGGGACGGTGCGCGCGGAGCGTCTCGACGAGGTGGGCGCCGATGGTGAGGACGGGGTTGAGGGCCGCGCCTGGCTCTTGGAACAGGAAGGCGATCCGTTCCCCCCGAAGGCGACGGCGGGCCCGCTTCGACCGACGGGACAGGTCCTCCCCGTCGAGGATCACGGTCCCGCCGACCACCGCCCCGGATTCCGGGAGCACCCCGGCGATGGCCGCAGCCAGGGCGCTCTTCCCGCTTCCGCTCTCGCCGACCAGGGCCGTCACCTGACCCCGGTAGAGCTCGAAGGAGACGCCCCGCACGGCGTCTACCACGAGGTCGTCCGTCGCGAAGCGGACCCGGAGGTCGCGGACGGTCAGGACGGGGCGGTCCCGCGGCGAACGAGGCGGCGGCGGGCGACCGGAGGCCGAGGACGATGGACCCGGTCCATCGGGAGGGGGGTGTTGTCCCGCGGCGGGATTCTTCAACACCCTCTTACTCACAGGGAACGTACTCGGGCGCCATCCCCGGCGGAACCGGCTGCCGGAAGGCGCCTTCCGGGATGTCGATGCCGAGGTCGACATCCTTCATCTTGACGCGGGTATCCGCCTCGAGAGCCGGATGCTCGAAGCGGATCTGCATCGGGAGGCTGACCCGCTCGCCGGTCCGCCGATCCCGAACGGATCGGTAATCGTCGAACGTGGCGCGCCACTCCGTGCTCCCACCGGCCTCGAAGCGTTCCGAACGAACGAGCTGAAGCCGTTGCGCCTCCGCCGGCGCCGCCCGGTCCTCGTCCCGGACCCGAAGCTCGATCTCCTGGCGCCGGCCGTCCGGCGACCGCTGTTCGATGAGGTAGGTTCCCTCTCGGGTACAGCTCGGAGCCCGGGTCTCGGCGCCGGGGAGCAGCGGCGTGTCGCCGAAGAGGAACCGAGCGACCTCGTCCCCGGCGAGGGGAATGCCGAGGAGTCGGGCGACGTTCTCCGGGCAGGCAGGGCCCTCGAGAAACCGATTCTCCCGAAGGTCCTTCAAGGCGAAGACGTCCCCGTCGCTGGTCAACACCGCCGCTGCCCCGACGAGCTGGGTGGTGGCGTCGAATCGGACCCGGTCCGGCCGCTCCACCAGCAAGAGGACGGTGCCCCGGATCCGGCCTTCTTGGCCGCGCTGGGTCACCCGAGCCTCGGCCCGGAGCGTCTCGCTGCGGGCCGTCTCCCCCCGCCTCGCCTCGATCGCCTGGGAGGCGTCCTCGATCGGGGTCGCGGGGCAAGCCGCTCCGCCGCAACCGGAGACCGCGCCGCCAAGGAGAAAGAGGAGGAGGCCGCCGGCCAGGCTAGAGCCGGTGAGGGCGGGATCTCGACGCGAGCGGTCAGGCATGGGGCCGCAGCTTAACCCCGGAGCCAGGCGTAGCCCGCGAGACCCAACGCCAGCAGGAGGAGCACGGGAAAGACCAGACGAAGGAACCCCGCTAGCGGCGCCCAGAGGGCGTGGCGGGCCGCCCGGGCGACGTGGCGCTCGCCGAAGCGTAGGGCGACCTCCCGAGCGGCCTCGGCCCGTTCCGCTTCGTCGAGGGGGTCGTGACCGGCGAGCTCGTGGAAGTGGTGCTCGACCTCGTGGGCGATCGTCTCCCGGATCTCCTCGTCCACGTCGTAGGGGTCTTCTTCAAAGGTGCGTCGGAAGGTCTCGTAATAGAGCTCGATGCGGAAGCGGCGGGCGCCGCCGCCGAAGTCGGAAGCGGGAAGCCCGAACTCCGCCCCCTCGTCCGGGATGACGCGATAGCTGCCTAGAAGCGGCACGCCGGCGCCGTCCACCGGCGGCACCCCGTGGTCCACGTCGAGGTCGACGGCGGCGACACCCAGCTCGTCGAAGACCTCGTCGGCGATGCGCAGGACCCGGTCGTCGAAGGCGTCGGGGGGCGGAAAAGGCTCGGGATCCCCGCTCGGGTCGGAGACCTCCGGTGCGGGCACGCCGTCCGCCCCGAGGAGCAGGTCCTCGGCCTCCGGGTCGCTCCAGGTCTCCCGTTCCGTCGGTGCGTCCACGTCGTGGACGGCGCCAC
Source organism: Polyangiaceae bacterium LLY-WYZ-14_1 (assembly GCA_031800515.1). GTDB lineage: Bacteria > Myxococcota_A > Polyangia > Polyangiales > DAPKRP01 > DAPKRP01. Next base: position 8,561 of record DAPKRP010000679.1, read on the forward strand.
AGCTGTGGCAGGCCACCGGTCGGGTGCCCTCGGCGGCGTAGGCTCGGAGCGCGAACGCCGTCTCGATGGTGGACCAGACGTCCGATGGGGCATTCTCGAGCGCCCGGGCGAGGCGCCTCGGCGAGCGGATGGGCCCGAGGGCGGTCAGGCCGAGGGCCCGAAGCACCCC
>DAPKRP010000680.1:0-3929 GCA_031800515.1 Polyangiaceae bacterium LLY-WYZ-14_1
CCCGCGCACCCTGGAAAAGGCGGTGCGGGCCGCCTGCGCCCGGGGCGCTGATGCCCTTGCCGATCTGATCCCGGAGGACCTCCGGGGGCGGGAGGGGCTGCCCAGGGTCGGGGAGGTCGTCCGGGTCTTTCACGACCCGCCCGCGGACCTGCCCCGGGAGACGCTGGCGGCCTGGAACGAAGGCCGCACCCCGGGGCATCTTCGGCTCGCCCTCGAGGAGCTCTTTCTCTTGGAGATCGCGCTCCACCGGCGCCGCGCCCGGGAGCGCTTCACCCAGGCGCTCCCCCTCCCGGCCTCCTCGACGGCGGCGGCCCGCGCCATCGCCTCCCTCCCGTTTCCCCTCACCGGCGCCCAGGAACGGGTGGTCGCGGAGATCGCCGAGGACCTCGCCCGCCCCCAACCGATGCGCCGTCTGCTCCAGGGGGACGTCGGTAGCGGCAAGACCGCGGTCGCGTTTCTCGTCGCAGCCCAGGCGGTGGCCGCCGGGGCCCAGGTCGCCTTCATGGTGCCGACGGAGCTGCTGGCGGAACAGCAGATCCGGACCTTCGACGCCCTCGGGAAGGCTCTCGGGATGCGGGTGGCCCTCGTCGTCGGCGGTGCCCGGGCGGCCCACCGCCGCAAGCTGCTGCGGGGCCTCGACGCCGGGACGATCGACGTCGCCGTCGGCACCCACGCCCTGCTGTCCGAGGGGTTGGCCTTCCGGAAGCTGGGGCTGGTGATCGTGGACGAGCAGCACCGATTCGGCGTGGGTCAGCGGCTCAAGCTGTCCGAGAAGGGCCCTCGGGAGACCACCCCCCATCTGCTGGTGATGACGGCGACGCCCATTCCCCGAAGCCTCGCCCTCGCGGTCTACGGGGATCTCGACACCAGCGTGCTCGACGAGCGGCCCCCGGGGCGCACCCCGCCGGTGACCAGGAGCTACCCGGCGGCTCGGCGGGAAGCCGCCCTGCGACAGGTCGAACGCGGGGTCGCCGCGGGGGGGCAGGCCTTCGTGGTCTGCCCCGCCGTCGAGGACGGTGAAGAACGGGACCTCCGGTCGGCGGTGAGCGTCTTCGCCGAGCTCTCGGAGCGCTTTCGCGACCTGGGCGTGGCCCTGGTCCATGGGCGCCAGGACTTCGAGGAGCGGCAGTCGGAGATGGCCCGGTTCGTCGCCGGGGAGGCCAAAGTGCTGGTGTCCACCACGGTGATCGAAGTCGGTGTCGACGTGCCCCGGGCCAACGTGATCCTCATCGAGGATGCGGAGCGCTTCGGTCTCGCCCAGCTCCATCAGCTTCGCGGTCGGGTCGGCCGGGGTGGCCAGCGCAGCGCCTGTCTGCTGGTGACCCGGGCGCGGGAGGACGGGGACGCTGCCGCCCGCCTCTCCGTCCTCTGCCGGACCGACGACGGTTTCGAGATCGCCGAGGAGGACCTCCAGCTTCGGGGCCCCGGGGAGGTCTTCGGCCGGCGTCAATCCGGGCTACCGGGCTTTCGCTTCGCCGACCTACGGCGGGACCGACCCCTGCTCGAGCGCGCCCGCGCCCTCGCCCGGGAGCTGGTGGAACGGGACCCCACCCTGGGCGATCCGGCGCACGCAGCGGCGCGCCGGGCGGTCGAGCGGTTGGAGGCGGCCCGGGCCCTGGTCGGAGAGGAAGCGGGCTGACGCCCATCCCAGGGTTTGCTAATGGGCCGCCATGGCGCAGCGCACGGTCACCGTGTTCAGCCGGTTCGACGTACCGCCGGACCGGCTCTGGGCGGCGGTGGTCGACCACGAAGGCATGAGCGATTGGCTTGGCGCCCGGGTCCGGGTGCTCGCCGGGCGTGGGGACGGGGGCCTCGGCACCGTCCGCCGGGTCGAGCTCGGCCCCCTGCTTCGACTCGACGAAGAGGTGGTGGGCTTCGTTCCTCCCCACAGCATGACCTACCGGGTGATCCGAGGGCTCCCCTTCCTGCGGTATCACCTCGGAGAGATCCGCGTTCGGCCGGACCCGACCTCCCCCGGGGGGAGCGAGCTCTGGTGGGAGGTCACCCTGGCGACGCCCGTGCCCCAGGTCACGAACGCGATGGCCGCCGCCCTCCAGCGCACCCTGAACGCGGGCGTGGGCCGACTTCGAGACCGGCTTTGAGCGGCAGGGACGGCTCGCTGCGCCGTCGTCCCTCAGCGGTACCAGAGGGGGCCGAATATCAGGCCAGGGTCGTCCCGGCCGACCGCTCCGCGGGCGTAGGCGTCGACCAGGATCTGAATGACCTCCCCGGGGACGCCCAGGAAGAGCTCTTCGTAGCGAACGGGGCCGGCGTCCTCGCCGTCCCGGTCGATGACGAGCACCCGCCGGATGGTCGACCCGGTGAACAGGGACCAGGTCCGAACGCCGGTGATGCGCACCCGGCGAATCCGGTCCCATGCCATCGAGATGACGCCGGAACGGGTGCGGAGCAGGAGGTTCTCCGGGGTGAACACCAGGGACAGACCCTTTCGGGGGCGCACCTGCCGACCGGCGAGGCCGAGCCAGATCAAGGGGATCAGGACGGCGCCAAGCAGGGCCGCCGGGAGCGCGACGGGTGCGATGATCGTCTGGGCCGCGGGTGGGATGCGAAGGAAGCCATCGAAGATCGCCAGCCCGAGCAGGAGCGCCGCCTGGGGTACCCGAAGCCACCAACCGCGACCGTGGCGAAGGGCGATCACCCCGGGCCCCGGGCGGCCTGCCGCCGCCTCGTCGTAGACCCGGCTGGGCAGATTCCCGGCGGCGGCGTCGAGGCCCGGCGGGGTGGGGGCCGCTTCCTCCACGCCCCTGTCCCCGGCGGAGGCGCCGAGGCCGCCGCCGAGGTGGCGCATCAGGGTCTCGGCGAGGAGCCCCGGCCCGCCGGCGAAGACCGGGGGCAGCGCGAGGACGGGTGACCGGGCGTCGAGCCTGCGTCGGGCCACGAGGTAGACGGGCTCTCCCCGCCCGCGGGACCGACTTCGCCAGTCCCCTTGCTCCCGGACGCCGAGCACCGCCTCCCGGGGAACGACCCACTCGGCGCCGCCGGGCGCGCGATAGACGAGGCCGTCGGCGGCGAGGGCGAGCCGATGCCGACGATGGGTGAGCCAGAGACGGAGGCGGCGGGCGGCCCGGGCGACCGCCACTCCGGCCCGCAGGGTCAGGCCGTAGGCGAGGGCGCGAAGCAGCAGGGCGATGGGGTCGAGGGGCTGACCCGCCACGATCTCTCGGAAGGCCGCCCCCGCCCAGGCCACCCCGGCGAGGGCGATGGCGCTGAGCTCGAAGGCGACGTCGGCCAGGGGGGGAGGGTTGGTCTCGACGAGCTCGACCTCTCCGATGTCCCGCCCGAGGGCGATCGCCTTCCTGGCGCGGCCGACCCAGGAGGTCTCGGGGTCGACCTCGTCCCCGGGGCGCCGGGTTTGTTCCTCGCCCGAATCGACGGTCATCGGGCCGCCTCCGCCGGCTCCGGGCAGGCGCGGGCGACCTCGGCCCGGCTGCCGCGACAGGCGCGTTCCGCCGCGCGGCAGCGGGCGCGGGCGTCCAGGTCGTCGGTGCCCCGGGCGCGGGCGCAGAGGGCCTCCGACGCCCGACAAGCCTCCGTGGCTCCGCCCCCGCGCTCCGGGCAGGTGCGGTCCGGGGATCGTGCCCGATGGACGCCCCGGTCGACGGTCGCCTCCCACTCTTGGAAGCGGGCGAAGTCCGCCGGGGTCGCGGGCTCGGGCCCGGCGTGGCAGGCGGCCAGCAGGGGAACGAGCCAGACGAAGGACGGGACGCCTGAACGACGCGGCGGAACGAGGTGCCGGGCGGCGGAGAGCGCCCCCGGGAGGGCGGCGGCTGGCGGAGCGGTGCGTTGGAGGGTCGGGGACACGGGGCCGTCGGGCCCTATACCCTCCGTCCATGGCCCCCGCATCGTTCCCTCCCGGCGGCGCGCCTGCCGCGGGCCCCGGCGACGAGGTCGCACCGGGCTTCGAGCGC
>DAPKRP010000681.1:0-3357 GCA_031800515.1 Polyangiaceae bacterium LLY-WYZ-14_1
GCTCGCGCCAGGGAACGGCTTTGAGCGCGGCCCGGTGCCGGAGGTATTCCCGGACCCGAAGCTCCGGGTAGAGGGGCACCCCTTCCGGCATGTAACCGATGCGGCGCTGGGTCTCCCGGGGGCGCTCCTGGACGTCGTCGCCGCCGACCCGGACCCGCCCCGCGGTCGGGGCGAGAAATCCCGTCACCATCCGCAGGGTGGTGGACTTCCCGGCGCCGTTCGGGCCCAGAAAGCCCACGATCTCCCCGCGGGCGACGCCGAAGGAGATGTCGTCGACGGCGGTGCGGTCTCCGTAGCGCTTGGTGAGTTGCTCGACCTCGATCACCGGGGTCATCCATCCTCGGCCGGTGGGACGGGCGTCGCCCGGCCGGGCGGCTCGTTAGCTCAGAGACCGCCCCGGCACAACCGATGCTGCCCTCGACGGGGTTCGGCCCGACGGGGTTCCCTGAACGCCCTAGGGGAAAGGCGCAACGGTCTCCTCCGGAGCACGGGGCAGGCGCGCTGTTCCGTCCGCGACCGCGATGCTCGCCACCACCCGCGACGATCCGGCCCGCACCGTCCCGATGGGCATCCCGGGCACGGGGACGGTCCCGCCCTTCCCCCGGAGCCTGCTAGATCATGGGACCCGCCCCGGGGGCCGCGCACGACCGTCGCCGGTCCGACCGGGACTCCCCATGGACGGCGCCGACCCGCTCATCACGAAGGCCCAGGAGGGCGACTCCGCCGCCTTCGCCGCCTTGTTTCGTCGCCATCGGGGCGACGTGACCCGCCTCGTGTTCCGGCTCCTCGGCGCCCATCACGAGGTCGAGGACGTGGTCCAGGACGTCTTCGTCCACGTGTTCAAGTCGCTGCCGTCGTTCCGGGGGGACGCCCGGTTTTCGACCTGGCTCTATCGCCTGACCGTCAACGTCGTCCGGATGCATCAGCGACGGAAGCGTTCCCGTCCCCGCCTCGTCGAGGCGCCCCTCGTCGAACCGACGGAGTCGGAAGTCGCCCACCCGACCGCCCCGAGCCGACCCGACGGAGACGCCGAACGGGCGGAACGGCTTCGGGCGCTCCATCGGGTGGTCGCCGAGCTCAGCGAGAAAAAGCGCACCGTCCTCGTGCTGCACGATTTCGAGGGCATGAGCGCCAAAGAGATCGCCGACGTCGTCGGCGCCCCGGTGCTCACCGTACGCACCCGGCTGTTCTACGCGCGGAAGGAGGTCTACGCGGCGCTCTCCGAGGACCCGGCGACGGCCGCGGTGATCGGGGTGCTCGGGGACGAGCTTCCCGGCGGACGGCGAGGCCCCTCGGCGGCGGCCTCGAACGCCTCCCGCCGGGCCGCCCCGCGCGCCTCGGGCAACGGCCCGGAGCCCGCCACCGCCCCGGGCAACGGGACGGGCACCGGAACGCAGGGCCCGGAGCGGGTCCCGCCCCGAGCCGCCCCAGGGTCGGGGCGGTCCCCTGCTCCCCCGGGCCGCCGCCAGGGAGACGGGCGACGATGACCGACCATCCCCGACCGACGGCGCCCCGGCGCCTCGACGACCCCCATCCGCCGAAGACGGCGGCGCTCCTCGCCTATGCCGAGGGTGCCCTGAGCGATCGGGGACGCGCCCGGGTGGACCGGCACCTCGCCGCCTGCGGCACCTGTCGCCGGACCCTGGCGGCCATCCAGACCTACGACTCCCTCGTCGACGAGGCGCGGGAGACTCCCCTCGAGGTCCTCGCACCGCATCTCGACGCGGACGATCCCGCCCGCACCGAGGACGCCTGGCGAGCCCTTTCCCGCCGGCTTCCCCGCCGCCGAGGCTGGTCGGCGGCGCTCCTCGGGGAGCACGGCAGCCTCGGGCGGGGCTGGCGTTGGGGGTTGTCCGGCATCGGGGTGCTGGTCCTGGCCCTGGCGGTGTCCCTGGCCACCGTCGACGACGACGGGGCGGACCCGACGGCGTCCGCCGGGACCGACGGGGCCACCGGGGGTCTAAAGGCCACGGGGAAGGCGGCGGCGGGCCCGACCGCTCCCGAATCTCCGCCCCTCGACGCCTGGGTCCTCGCCGGCACCGGCGACGCTCGGGTCGCCGGGCGGTCCCTGCCGACCTCGGACGACGACGAGGCGGGTGTGCCCCGGGTCCGGGTCGGCGACACCCTCGAGGTGAGCGCTCCGGGCGGGTTTCTGGACGTCGCCGTCGCCACCCCGGGTCGCCTCCCGACGGCGCCTGCCCCGGCGACCGGGCTGCGGATCGTCGGACCTGCCCGGGTCCACGTCGATCACCTCGACGAGTCCGGGGTGACCCTGCGCATCGCCCACGGCACCCTGGTCGCCGAGGTCGCGCCGGTCCCCCGGAGCCACCGGTTTCGCGTCCTCGCCGGGGCCTGGCAGGCCCGGGTGCTGGGTACCCGCTTCGAGGTGCGTCGGGGCATCGGGGACCGACCCGACCTGGTCGAGGTGGTCGTGGACGAAGGCCAGGTCGGGCTTTCCCGCCGGCCTGCCCCGGAGTCGGACGGGGTCGCGGCTGCTTCAGCGCAGCCCGGCGGCGGGGATGTGCCGCCCGCCGACGAGACGATTCTAGAGGCCCCGACCCGCTGGTCGTCGTCGACGCCGGGCCGGCGGCGTCCCACCGAGCGCGCCTCCCGGGCGGTGCCAGGGCCCTGGCTCGGCCTCGCCGACGGGACACCGCTCACCGCGGGAGCCCGGGAGACCTTCCAGCTCGAGCCCGCCCCGGAGGTCGACGCCTGGCTCCTCGGAACGGCGGCGGCCCCCCCGGCGCCGGTGCGGCTCTACGCCCGGGCGGCCCACCTGCGGGCGCTCGGTCTGGCGCTCCGCACCAAGGACGGCCGCCGCCTGGAGCTCGAGGTCGGCGACCGGGGTGGGCCCATCGCGACCCCGAGCCCCCTGACCCCCTCGGGACCCATCCGTCGGATGGGCACGCTGCCGAAGGAAGAGGTCGCCGAGGTGGTTCGCCGCGGCCGTCGACAGCTCCGCCGGTGCTACGACCGGGCACTCCGGGCGTCCGGGACGGATTTCTCCGCCGACCTTCGGCTCGGGCTGCGGATCGCTCGGACCGGAGAGGTTCGGCGGGCCGACGTCCGCGGCGTCCGGGAGGGGGAGGCGCCGCCGGCCTTCCGTCGCTGCGTGGAAGAAGCCGCCCAGGCCTGGCATTTTCCCGCGCCGGATGGGGGCCCCGTCGACGTCGAGGTCCCCTTCCGTTTCGACCCCCGATGAGGCCCCGCGGTGGGCTGGCCCGTCGGTCGATAACTGGAGCCCATCGCCTCCTCCGACCTAGCCTAGGTCGGTGCGCCGTCTACCGTCCCCCGCGACCCTGGCCCTGACCCTCCTGCCCTTGACCCTGGGGGCGCTGGCGGCGGTGCAGGCGCGCC
>DAPKRP010000682.1:0-2481 GCA_031800515.1 Polyangiaceae bacterium LLY-WYZ-14_1
GAGGCCGGCGCCGCCCGCCTCCGCGCTAGGCTCCTCGTCGACCGCCTCGTCCCCGGTCGTCGCCGGCCCCGGCCCGGCGGAGAAGACGGAGACGGCAGCCGCGCCGCCGACCCCACCGAGGAGCAAGAGGGCGGCGGCCGCAGCCGCCCAGGAGGCCCGGCGGGCACGGGGCGCCCGGGACCGGTCTTGTCCCGTCGCGAAGACCGGCGACGCGGCCGGCGGAAGCACGGCCGACCCCGTCCGCGCACCCGACGCCTTGGGTCGATCGGTGCGCGCGGTCGTCGGTCCCGGCCCCGACGCCGGGGAGTCGACCCTGACCGCCTCCTCTTCGAGGACGCTCCGGGTCCAGGGAGGCGCGGGACCGGCCGCCTCCTCCACCCGGCGGCCCACCTCGGCGCGGGAGGCCAGAGGCCCGACCCCGGCGATGAAGGCCGCCTCGAGGGCGGCCCCGAGCTCGAGGGCGCTCCGGGGGCGTCCCGCCGGGGACCGATGAAGCGCCCAGGCCACCACCGCTTCGAGCTCCTTTGGGGCCTCCGGCCAGACGCTCGACAGGGGAGGCGGCGTCTCGAAGAGGATGCGTCGCAGCACCGAGTCCACCCGGTCCTCCGCGAACAGGCGACCCCCGGACAGGAGCTCCCAGGCGACCACCCCGGCGGCCCAGAGGTCGCTCTGCCGGGCCAGGGGCTCGCCCCGGGCCTGCTCCGGCGACAGGTAGGCGGTCGTCCCCTTGACCGCGTCGGTGCGGGTGAGCTTGGCGCCCGCCGCCTCCTTGGCGAGGCCGAAGTCGCCGAGGCGGGTATGGCCGTAGACGTCCACCAGGAGGTTTCCCGGGGTGAAGTCCCGATGCACCAGGCCAGCGGGGGCGCCATCGTCCCCCCGCACCTCGTGGGCGGCGTGGAGCCCGGCCAGCCCGTCGAGGAGGATGCGCATGCCGAGGGCTCGCCCCAGGGGTCCCGGGCCGCCAGCGGCCTCGCCGTGGTCCCGGAGGACGCCCAGGGAGACCCCCGGGACCAGGTCGAGCACCAGGAAGACCTGACCCGACGGCGTCCGGCCAGCGTCGAGCACGGGGACGACGTTCGGGTGGTGGCAGCGGGCGGCGAGGCGGCCCTCCCGGAGAAAGACGGCTTCCGTCACCGGGAGCCCGGAGCCGTCGTCGCCGGATGGGGCGTGGGCCAGATGGGGATGTAGTACCTTGACCGCGCAGGCTCGGCGAAACCCGGCCTCGCCGTGAACCTCCGCCCGGTAGACGGTCCCCATACCGCCCACGCCGAGGACGGGCCCGATGCGGTAGCGTCCGATCCGATTCGGGGTCGGGGGAGGCACCGCCCCGGGACGGTCTTCTGCGCCACCGCCCGTGCTGCGCTCCATGGTAGGCAGCATAGTAACTGTGCCCGGGAAAATCGGACCGGGTTGGCGCCAGTCCCCATCGCGGCTCGCGTGAATCATCGAGATGACCAGCAGGGAGGGGAGCGGGCGCGGCCTTCCCCGGGAAAGACGCCCACCGGGGAGCCTCCCGGGGCTGAGGCGCCGCGGAGGACGACGACGGTCGACGGTACCGTCCCCCACCAGCGTCGGGTGACCGCCGCCGCCTGGACGATCCGCGTCGACGGTGGAGCGGTCGGGGGGCTACGGGGGACCTCCGCTTCGGCCCCCGGGGAGGCGCCGGAGGAGCCCCTGGTCCTCCGGGGCGACGAGCCGGCCCCCGCCCTGGTCGGGACGAGCCCGGTCTGCGAGGTCCGCCTGGCCGACCCCACCGTCTCCCGTCGGCATCTCGCCCTATCCCTCGACGGGCTGCGGCTCCGCGTCCGGGATCTGGATTCGACGAATGGCACCCGGGTCAACGGCGTCCTGGTCCGGGAGGCGCTGGTCGAGGGGCCGGCCACGCTGGAGCTCGGCGCGGTCCGCCTACGGGCGGAGCCGGACCTGGCGGCCGCGTCTCCCACCCTCTCCCCCCGGGGCCGTTTCGGGAAGCTGGTGGGGGAGAGCCCGGCGATGCGGCGCCTCTATCCCCTCTGCGAGCGCCTCGCGGCGAGCGCCATTCCCGTGGTCATCGAGGGGGAGACGGGAACCGGCAAGGAGGCCCTGGCCGAATCCCTGCACCTCGAAGGGCCCCGGGGGGAGGGGCCCTTCGTCGTCTTCGACTGCACCGCGGTTCCCGAGTCGCTTCTCGAGGCGGAGCTCTTCGGCCATGCCAAGGGCGCCTTCACCGGGGCGACGGCGGCGCGGCGCGGGGTCTTCCCCTCGGCGGACGGCGGCACGCTCTTGATCGACGAGATCGGCGACCTGCCCCTGCCGCTCCAGGCGAAGCTCCTGCGGGTGATCGATCGGGGGGAGGTGCGACCTGTCGGCAGCGACCGCACCGTTGGTGCCGACGTCCGGCTGCTCGCCGCCACCCGCCGGGATCTCGACGCGGAGGTGCAGGCGGGACGCTTTCGGGACGACCTCTTCCATCGCCTCGCCGTCGCCCGGGTCGCCCTCCCA
>DAPKRP010000683.1:0-2537 GCA_031800515.1 Polyangiaceae bacterium LLY-WYZ-14_1
CCGACCTGCCGGAGACGCCGACCTCCCGTTCCACCTCGGCGTAGAAGGGGGCCAGATCGTCGTAGGTGATCGGCCAGTCGACCAGGTTGGCGCCGGGGAGGTCGCCGTAGCGCTTGCGGAGCCGGAAGTCCTCCGGGTGGAGCCGGTAGAAGTAGCCGCTCATGTGGACCGTGCCGCCCCCGACGCAGTTCGCGGTCCAGCCGAAGTTCGTCTTCGCCGGCTGGGGAGCGGCATCCGTGACCATCAGGTGGGGCTCGTCGTCGACGTAGGGCACCCAGAAGTCCCGGCGGACGATCTCGATCTCGTCCCGGGTGAAGTCCGCCTTCGTGTACCAGGGACCCTTTTCCAGCACGACGACCTTCGCCCCCGCCTCCGCCAGGCGAAGGGCCAGGGGCGCGCCTCCGGCGCCGCTCCCTACGATGCAGACGTCGACGATCTCGCGGCGGTAATCGGGCATGATGGCGGAAGGGTCGCAGTGGGGGGCGGGCTAGCCGGTGGTGGGCGGGCTCGCCGGGCAGCTCACGTCGATGCCGGCCCAGCGCCAGGCCACCCGGTCTCGGTTGCCCCCGTGGGCGGGGGCACTGAAGAACCCTTCCAAGGCGAAGGTGTGGGCGACGCTGAAGAAGGTCCGCCCGGGGAAGCGGCCGCCGTCGAGCTCTCCGAACTGGAGCTTTTCCACCAGCGCCGTTCTCCGTTCCGGCCCGAGGGCGTCGAAGCCCGCGCCCTCGAGGCGGCGCGCCTCCCGGTCGAGGAACCCCGCGCCGTCCTGGAAGAACCGCTGGAACTTGCGGAACTCGTCCCGAGCGAGCTCCCGGTCGATGAAGGTCAGCACCCCGGCGTCGGAGGCGCCCGGGGAGCCCGGCGGGTCGTCCGGCGGAAGCAACGTGTCGAGGAAGGCGGTCAGGGTCCGGGCCTGGTCGGCGTCGAAGAAGCGGTAGGACTCCCCGCCGTCTTCTCCGGATGCTTGCCCGACGGTCCCTTCCCCGGAGCTCGCCGGTTCGCCGTCGTTCTCGTCGTCCCGGTCGCAGGCACCCAGAAAACCGGAGAGGCCCGGCGCCCCGAGGGCGCCGGCGGTCGCGAGGAGCCGTCTGGCGAAGGAGCGGCGGTTCATCGCGTCGTCGTCCTCGTCGTCGTCGTCATCATCATCGTACTCGCCGGGGCGGAGGCCACGGCGGGAACCGACGGGCGGCGACGCCGCCCCGCTCCCGGCGGGATGGAGGTTAGACCCGCCGGGGACCCGGGTCATACGGTGGTGGAAGGCGCTCCTTCAACCCGGGCCTCCGCCTCGTCGGGAGGGACGGTGTCGAGGGGCGCCTCGGGCAGGAGGATGGTCGCCCGGGTCCCCTCTCCCGGAGCCGAGTCGAGGCGAAGATCCCCGCCGGCTCCCCGGATGAGACCGAGGCTCGTCGCCAGGCCGAGCCCGGTGCCCCGCTCCCCCTTCGTGGTGAAGAAGGGCTCGAAGGCCCGATCCAGCACCTCCGGCGTCATGCCCGGGCCGTCGTCGGTCACCTCGATCCGGAGCTCCCCCGGGGCCCGGGAGAGGACGAGGGACACGGCGCCGCCAGGGCCCGCGGCGTCCTGGGCGTTCATCACCAGATTCAAGACCACCTGCTCGAGCTGGCCGGGGAGCATCCGCACGCCGTAGGCGCCTTTCGGGTCCCCGGAGGAGGGGGTGGGCAGCTCCGCTCGGAAGCGCGCCCCGGGGGCGGCGCGACGCAGCAAGGGCTCCAGGGTGGCGAGCACCTGCCGGACGTCGACGACCGGCGTCGGAGGATCCGGCGGTTCGGGGCTCCCCCGGGCCGGCGCCGCGGCGGGGGGCGACGCGGGGCCTGGGGCTCCCCCGCTGACCTTGGCGAAGGACAACAGGGCCCGGGTGAGCTCCGCTCCCCGCTCGGCGGCCGCCGTCACCGTCTCGAGCTCCACCCGGACCACCTCCGGGTTGGCCCGGGCCGCCAGGGCCTCTTCGGCGCTGCCCCGGATGGCGGTGAGGAGGTTGTTGAAGTCATGGGCGACGCTCGCCGAGAGTCGCCCCAGGGCTTCCAGCCGTTCCCGGCGCCGGAGCTCCTGGGCGAGGCGCCGTTCGTTGTCCAGCGAGACCTGGAGCTCGTCCCGGGTCTCGGCGAGGTGGGCCGCCTGGCGTCGGGCGGTCTCCCGGGCGCCGGCGAGGCTCTCCCGGAGCACCACGATGAGCCCCCCGGTGATCGCGTAGACGCCGATGGTCTCGAGGCCGAGAAGGGGACTCGAGGGCCCCGCCCGGGCCACCAGCACCCCGAAGGAGACCAGGCCGGACAGCACCGCCGTGCCCGTCCCGCCGACCAGGGCGCCGACCACCACCGCCGTCACCGGCAGCACGGACGGATGGGTCGTGACGAAGCGGTCACCGATGACCAGCGGACCGCCCAGGGCGACCAGGACCACGACGCCCCAGCCCGCTGCGATGCGGCCCCCGCTGTACAGGAACGCCAGCCCGGCCCCGGCGCCGGCCAGCCAGGGCAGCACCGCCGCGTTCTCCGTGCCGACGATGAAGCCCGCGGCGG
>DAPKRP010000684.1:0-2160 GCA_031800515.1 Polyangiaceae bacterium LLY-WYZ-14_1
GACGACGGGGACCCGCCCTGCGGGGACGGGACGACCTGCGTGCGGGGCGCCTGCCTCGCGGACTGCGGCGGCGACCCGACCGTCTTCGACCAGGCGGTGGTCGCCTCCGAGGTCGCCTTCCTCGCCAACGTCTGTCAGCCCGAGGGAAGCTTCGACACCGGGCCCGCCCGCGATGGTCTGATCCTCGCGCTCGCCGCCGAAGACGATCGCTTCGAGGTCGGCTGCTTCGGCGTGGGCGCGGGGAACGGCGTCCTGACCTTGGCGGACGAGACGTCGGTCACCGTCGACCCCCTGCTGCCGGATAGCGCGGCCATCCCGAACGCCTTCGTCGCCCAGAGCCCCGACGCCCGCCGGGTCGCCGTCGGCTACACCCAGATCGCCGAGGGAAGCATCCCCGGTGAGATCCTGGTCCTCGACGGCACGGAGTCGCCCGCGGTCTTCGAGGCTCCGGGCAACTTCGACGCGACCTGGCTCGACGACGGGGCGCTCCTGGTGAACGGCCTGGGATTCGGTGGCGGCGAAACGGATCCGGCCCAGGGCCTCTACGCGATCGATCTCGCCGGGGACGCCCGGCGGCGGCTCATCGGCGGCCCCGCGGGGGCGAGCGGCAGCGTCGCGGTGACCCCCGCCGGCCTCGTCCTCTACGGCTTCCTGGACGAGGCCTTCGCGAACACGATCGCCGCCGTCGCCGCCTCCGAGCTCGGCGACATCCTGGTGGCCTCCTCGGACTCGGAAGCCGGGGCCCCCATCCCCCTGGCGGACGACGCCCGGCTCACCGCACGGCCCGGCCCGAGCTCCTTCGTCGTCGTCGGCAGGGGGAACCGCATCGTCGCCAGGCGCTTCAACGACGACTTCACCGCGACGCTGTTCGACATACATTCGGTGGTGGGAAGCGATGCGGCGAGCTTCAGCCTGGGGGACCCGCTGGCCCTCGCCGAGCCGGTGGAGGGCAGCACGGTGATCACCGGCGCCGTCTCCGCGGTGGACGACCTGGTCTTCCTTCGCCACGAGCAAGGGTTGCTCCTGGTCGACCTGGGCGACGTCGGCAGCCCGGACTGACCCGCCTCTTCGGTGGGCCGCCGCCCGGCGCCGTCTCCCCCCGGGAGCGGCGTCGGACGGCTCACCCGCTCCCGAGGGCTCGCGACAGATTCCTCGACACCCTCTCAGAAGACGCAAGGGCCGGGGTCGGCGACGTCCGTCCCTGCGGCATGAGCCTCGCACCGGTTGCCATGGGTCTCCCCGTCGCAGCCGCAGACCGGGTCCCAAACATCCGGGCAGGCGTCCGGCCGGGGCCGGCAGATACCCGGACCGTCCGCCGCCCCACAGCGCCCATCGTCTTCGGGACCCGATCAGAGCTCGAAGTCGGCGAGCTCGAGGATCTCGCTGACGCGCCAGAGGAAGCCGTTCGCCTCGACTCCGTCGACGATCCGATGGTCGTAGGACAGGGCCATGTACATCACGGGATGGATCGCCATCAGGTCTTCCCCGTCCTTTTCGACCACCACGACCCGCTTCTTGATCTCGCCGATGCGCAGGATCCCGACGTTCGGCTGGCTGATGATCGCGCCTCCGACCAGGTTCCCCCGGCGGCCCGGGTTCGAGACGGTGAAGGTCTTTCCGGCGAGATCGTCCGGGGTGAGGTCCCCATCCCGAGCCCGGGCGGCAAGCTGGTCGATGCCCCGGGCGATGCCTCGGATCGACAGCTCGTCGGCATGCCGCAGCACCGGCACGACCAGGCCGTCCGGGGTGTCGACGGCGATGCCGACGTTGACCTCACCGTGGAGCACGTAGCTGTCCTCCAGCACCCGGGCGTTCATCGAGCGGAACTCCCGGAGGGCCCGAGCCGTCGCCGCCACCACGAAGGCCAGGTAGGTCAGCCCGAGACCCGCCTTCTTGAAGGCGCCCTTGTGGGTGTCCCGAAGCCGCGCCGTCGCGTCGAGGTCGCATTCGGCGAAGGTCACCACGTGGGGCGAGGTGAGCTTCGAGTAGACCATGTGGTCGGCGATGATCCGGCGCCGACGGCTGAAGGGCACCAGCTCGTCCCCTTCCCGGGGCTCGTAGGGCGGGAGCCGGAAGGCGCCGGTCGGGATCGCGACCCCGCCGCCGGGCCCGGCGGGAATCCCCGCCGCGGGCCGGCCTTCGGCACCCCGTCCACCGGCC
>DAPKRP010000685.1:0-4536 GCA_031800515.1 Polyangiaceae bacterium LLY-WYZ-14_1
CGGGGCGGGGTCGGAGGAGGGATGGCTCATCGTGGGTCGGCTAGATGGAGAAAGGGGTCCAGGAGGGGAAATGGGGGGCCCGCCTTCAGTCGAGGCGGACGATCCGACCGATGGCATCGGTGGCCGTCTCGAAGAGGAAGATGGCGTCGAGGTCGGGGTCGTAGACCATGCCGTAGTCGCCGGAGTCGCCGAGGGCGGCGATGGTGCCGAGGTAGAGGGGCGTGCCGTCCGGATCCTTCACGACGTGGACCGCGTTCGGGACGCTGCCGTCGACGGTTCGGAAGTAGAGGTATTCCGGGTCGACGGGGTCATCGACGAAGATCGCCGCGCGGCTGGAGAAGTCGATGATCCCGGGGAGGGTGCTCTCGCTGACGATGGTCTCGGGGACCGTGTCGGCGGTTCCGAGATCGGAACGGCGGATGCGGTAGACGCCTTCTTCGTCTTCGACGTCCCCCGCCTCGAGCTCGCCGATGACGTAGACGAAGGTGTCGTCGACGGCCAGGCCGAGGGCGTCGTGGAACGTATCGAGGATGCCTTCCTCGACCGGGGTCGACGGCGAGGACGCGTCGATGGAGAAGAAGGCCGCCTCGGAGAAGTCGTTGCTGACGTAGAAGAAGCGCGCGCCGTCGTAGCCGAGCCCGGTCATGTCGTCGCTCGGGTAGACCCCGCTGATCGAGACGTCCCACTCGAGAGGATCCCAGGGCGCGCTCCGGCCGTCCCAGAGCTCGTACAGGCGGTTCGAGCTCGAGCTGGTGGTGTCGTCCAGGCTGTAGAGCCGCTCTCCGAGGGCCCATCCGGCGTCGCCGACGGTCGAGGTGGTCACCCCGTCAGGGGTCTCGTAGAGCACCGCGCGCTCGCCGCCGTCCTTTGGTAGACCGTAGACGTCGCCCGTTTCCGCGAGGTAGAGGGTGGTCGGGGTGACCGCCATCCACTGGTCCGACGTCCAGGATTCCTCGTCCCCGTCTTCGTCGAGGGCTCGTCGGTAGCCCGGGTCGGTGACGGTGCCGGTGACGCCGTCGTAGCCGCCCTCGAGGACGGTCAGCTCGCTGATGCTGCCCCCGCTCTCGACGCCGATGCAGAGGTCCTCGCCTTCCGTGAAGGTCGCCGGGACGAAGGGAAGGTCGGCGCTGGTGCAGCGGAGCTGGGAGAAGCCGACGGTGTTCCGCAGGACGAGCCCGCCCGTGCCGTTGGGCTGGAAGGCGACGTAGTCGGCGGTGGCGCTGGGGGTGTAGCGGTACCAGGTCACCGGTCCGGTCCCCGTGAAGCAGCTGCCGGCGTTGAAGCGCTCCCCGGAGTCGAGGGTGAGCGCCTGCGGAGTGCCGGGGTCCCCGTCCAGGCGCCGAGCGGTGCTGCACGCCTCCCCTTCGGAAACCTCGACCTCCCGGATCTCGACGCGGACGCCGGGGAACTCGTTGAAGCCGTCCTCGGCGGCGACCCACAGGTAGACGGGACCCGCGGGCCCGCCGACGGCGAACTCGAAGTCGTCCGCGTCGTTCCCACAGATGAGGGACAAGGCATCCGGCGCCAGGGGATCGCAGGTCGTGGTCACCTCCGCGCTGAAGTCGTTGAAGGTGTCCAGAGAGGTCAACGTGATCTCGAGGATCGAGGTCGCCGACGTCTTCTGGAACTCCACGACCGCGTCGTGCCCCTGTTCCCCGTCGCTGTCGCAGGAGATCAGCCCCTCCCCGCTGCGGGGGCCGCGGTCGTAGCCGAAGATCGAGTCTTCCGGGATCACCCAGGTGTGGGGGTCGTCGGCGGTCGCCGGCGGGGTGTAGATGCTGCTCGCCGTGGTGAAGGGCGCCTCGCAGGCCTCGCCCTCGGGGAAGGCGTCGAGCTCTTCGATGGTGATGAGGGTGGCGTCGAAGCTGCTCCCCCCGAGCTCGTCGGCGACGAAGATGAAGTAGGTGCCGGGGCCCACGTCGAGGAAGAGCTCGTTCTGCTCCCGGTCCGTGATGCAGGTCAGGGGGGCGAAGGTCTCGTCCCCGGGATCGCAGGTCGTCGAGACCTCGACGTTGTGGTCGTCCGGGTCCGAGTCGGTGCGGATCCGCAGCAGGGTGCCGCCGCCGGCGAGGTCCGCGGTGGTCTTCTGGTATTCGATGACCACGTCGTCCCCCGTCGACCCCGTGCTGTCGCAGGTCTCGCCCCCGCCCTGGCCTTCGCTGACGAAATCGTCCGGCAGGTCGAAGGTGAAGACCCCGTCGCTGACCGTGGCCTGGTCGATGGTCAGGGGGCTTCGGCAGGACTCTCCGGAGCCTCCCGCCGCGATCAGATCGAGACGGCCGTCGTCCAGCGCGTCCTCCGCCACCGCGTTGCCGGCGAGATCGACGAACCCGGTCACGTCGATGGCGTAGGTCGACCCGGACTGTCGCAGCTGGCCGGGGTCGAAGGTGAACTCCCGAGCCGCGTCGTCCCAGGTGCCGGTCAGCGTGCCTTCCGTCGGGTCCGCGGTCCCCCGGGTCTCGGTGAAGGGGGCGGTCGTGACCGAGGTGTCCATCGGTTCGTTGAAGGTGAGGCTGACCGCGTCGAGGGCGTCGGCGAGGACGCCGTCGGACCCGTCGCTCGGGCTGGCCGCCAGCACGACCGGCGGGAAGTCATCTTCGCCGGTCGAGAAATCGAGGGCGCCGTCGCCGAGGAAGGTGGATTCGTCGAGGGCGTTTCCGACCTCGTCGGCGTAGCCGAAGCCGGCGAGGACGAGCCGATAGTCGAGCTGTTCCGAGAGCTCGAGGGCGTCGAAGGTGATGCGGGTGGCGTCGGAGCTCCAGCGGCCGACGAGCTCCACGCCTTCCGCGTCATCCACGCCTCGGAAGAAGCGGGCTCCCCGCACCGAGGTGTCCATCGGCTCGCTGAAGGTCAGGCTGGCGGTGCTGCGCGCCGGGTTGACCCCCGACTGGCCTTCCATCGGCACGGAGGCGCGCACCCGCGGCGCCTCGACGTCCGGGCCCGTGGCGAAACGGAGCACCCCCTCGTCGACGAGCACCGTGTCGTCGTAGAGGTTGCCGAAGCGGTCCTGGAAGCCGAAGGCGAACAGCTCGTAGTCCCGGAGGGCGTCCAGGCCGGAGACGGGGACCACGAAGACCGTGTCTTCATCTTCCCAGACCGGCTCACCGAGGGACCGGGGCCCTCCCTGGAGGTCGACCTCGCCGCTGTCCGTATCCATCGGCTCGCTGAAGGTGAGCCGGATCTCGTCGAGCCCCGGGGAGACGCCGTCGGCGTCTTGGTCCGGGGACGCGGCGATGACGGTCGGCGCCTCTTCGTCCAGGGTCTCGAACTCGAGCTCCAGGTCGCCCGCGGCGGGGTTGCCCGCCAGGTCGGTGAACCCGACCAGGGACAGGGTGTAGACCGTGCCTTGGTCGAGATTCTCCGGGGGGCGGACGGAGAATCGGGTGTCCTCGGCGAACCAGTTGCCGTCGGCGACGGTGAAGGTCTGGTCGCCCGGCTGAAGGCGCACCGAGCCCTGGCTCGTGTCCATCGCCTCGTCGAACTGGAAGAGGAAGGCCGTGTCCGGGCTCACCCCGCGCTCTCCCGCCAGGGGGTCGGTGCTGGTCAGGGTCGGCGGTTCGGTGTCGCCCTGGGGGCCCGCGTCGGGCATCTCCACCCGTCGGACGTCGTCGCCGCAGGCGGCGAGGGACAGGCCGAGGCCGAGGGCGAGGGCAGCCGAGGCGAGGGCCGGAAGGAGGGGCGGGACAAAGCGGCAGGCGCCGCCGGAGCGGGGGCGGTGAAGTGGGTGCACGTTGCTTCCGTCGGGAAGGCGATGTATCCGGAGGAGGTCGTAGCGAGGACGCCACGCCCGGAACCCCCCCGGGTCGCCATTGGGTGAGCCGGCGCGCTCAAAAACTGCGCCGCCTTGCCGTCAAGCAAACAGCGGGCCAGCCTTCCACGCCGCCGGGCCGTGCGCCGTCGGCCCCTCGGGCTCCCGGCCGCACCGGGGAAGACCAACTCGGATCGCCGTGGCGTCCAAGGGGAACGCGGGGTCCATCGGCCTCCCCGGGAGCGCAGCCGGGGCAGCGTGCCCCGCTGGCTAGTTCGTTGACGGCGGTGAGAAACCGCGATCGCTATGTCGCGGTTCGTCGCGAGGAGACGGGTCGCCGGCGGAGAGAGGCGGCCAGCAGGCTGTCCGCTTGCTCGTCCCGGCCGAGGGCTCGGTAGGCCGCCTCCAGGGTCCGCAGACTCGCCTTGACCCCGCGCTCGTCCTCCCGGCGACGGGCCCGCGCCAGGGCCTCCGTCGCGGCCCGGACCCCGTCGACGGGGCGGTCCAGGGACAGCATCAGCAGCGCCTGGGTCAGCGCGGGGCGGGGCAAGAGCCCGTCCGCATCCGGACCCGGTGCCGCAGCCGTCCCGTCGCCGCCGAGCTCGGCGATGGCGGCGTCGACCTGGCCCTGGAGCAGGCGGGCGACCGCTCGGATACGCTCGACGACATCCGGGTCGACGCCCCGCTCCCGGGCGTCCCGCAGCACCTCCTCGAGGCGGTCCGGGTCGCCCGCATGAAGCGCCTCGAGGAAGGCGCTCGAGCGTCGGCTCGGAGCCGTCGCCGTCGGC
>DAPKRP010000686.1:0-5249 GCA_031800515.1 Polyangiaceae bacterium LLY-WYZ-14_1
GGCAGGTTGTCGACGCAGAAGAAGCCGAGATCTTCGAGGACGTTGAGGGCGGTGCTTCGCCCGGCCCCGCTCATCCCGGTGACGACCACGACGTCGAGGCTGGTCCCGGCGCGCGCTCCCGGCAGCGCCTCCCGGGCGGGCGCTGGGGTGGCGACCCCGCCCGAATCGTGCTCATCCCTCGGATCCCTCACGCCGTCCCTTCCCTTCCCGACTCCCCCACGGGCCCGCCGAGCTCGGCGTCCACCCGGTCGGCGAACCGCCTGGCCGCGTTGAGGCCGGCCCGCTTGAGAAGCTCGTTCCGGGCGGCGACCTCGAGCAGCACGCCCATGTCCCGCCCGGCGTGCACGGGGATCCGCAGCTTCGGGATCCGGACCCCCAGCAGGCTGAGCCGAGGCTCGTCGAGGCCGAGGCGCTCGTAGGCGTCGTCCTCCCGCCAGCGGCAGAGCTCGACGGCGAGGTCCACCGGCGCCTCTTCCCGCACGGAGGGCGCGCCGAAGAGATCCCGGACGTTCAAGATGCCGAGACCGCGCACCTCGAGGTGGTTCTTGAGCAGCTCCGCGGCTCGCCCGAGGAGCCGCCCCTTGGGATCCCGTCGAAGCTCGACCTGGTCGTCGGCGACCAGCCGGTGCCCCCGTTCGACCAGAAACAGGGCGCACTCGCTCTTGCCGATCCCGCTCGGCCCGAGCAAGAGCACTCCGACCGCGTGGACGTCGACGAGCACGCCGTGCATCGTCGTCTGAGGCGCCAGCATGCGGTCGAGGGCCAGGTGGACCGCGTTGATCGTCTGGCTGGATCGGCGGGGAGAGGTGAAGAGCGGGGTCCCCGTTCGGGTCGCCTCGTCCAGGACCTCCGGCGGTGGCTCGAGACCCCGGGTCACCAGGACGACGCAGAGGCCCAGCTCGAAGAAGGCCGCCACCCGCTGTCGGCGGACGAAGGTGGGCAGGGTGTCGAGGAAGGTCAGCTCCGTCTCCCCGAGGATCTGCACCCGCTCGCCGGCGATGCCCTGGAGGTGGCCGGCCAGGGCCAGACCCGACTTCTGGATGCGGGGGTGGGCCACCCGCCGATCCAGGCCGTCGGCGCCCGTCTGCAGGGTGAGCAGGTCGGCGAGCTCGGAGGCAGCCGCCAGGGCGCGGACCGTCGTCGACGGCCGGGCCTCGTCGTCCACGTCCGGCGGCGGTGGCGTCACCCGATAGAGCATACCATCGAGGCATGGCCGGACGGCATCGGGAGGCGCAGGAGGAGCTCGGAAGGCATCCCGGAGGCCAGGGGCCTGCCCCCGGGGGCCGCGGCGGGGGGGTGTCCCGACGCAGGCGGCGGCTGGCCACCCGGGCGGCCTCCGCGGTCGCCGGGCTCGGCCTCGTCCTGGGTCTGCTCGCCTCGATCGCCCTCCCCGGTCGCTCGGCGCCCCCGGAGGACGGCCCGCACGCCACCGGCCACGGTCGACCGGGGGCGAGCCGGAACGGACCGGTCGACCCATCCTCCGACGGGGCCTCCTCCGCCGACCACACCCCGGCGGGCCCGCCGCGAGGGGAACGGGAAGAAGCGGCCGGGTCCGACGTCGGGACCGCCGCCGCCGGGGAGCCGCCGGCGAGGTCTCGGGGGCCCCGCACCTGGGAGGTGGTCGCCGGGCAGAGCGCCTTCGACCGTCCGCCGGGGGCCCCCGCCGCCGTCGTCCATGCCCCCGCCGGGGTCGGCCCCCGCCCCTGGGTCGTCGTCTTTCTCCATGGATGGAACGGCTGCGCCCGGGCCCTCGTCCGCACCGGGTCGGTGCCCTGCGTGCCGGGGGACGGGGAGAGCGCGATCCCCGGCTGGGGGCTCGGAGAGGTCCACGACGCCGCGGGGCTCGACACGGTGCTGGTCGTCCCCCAGCTCGCCTGGCGCGCCCGGGAGACGGGGGCGGGTCGGTTCCGGCGACCGGGCTTCGGTGCCGCCTTCCTCGACCGGGTCCTCGGGGAGAGTCTGGGCGCCTCCCTCGACGAGCTTCCCGGGGTGAGCCTCCTGGCCCACAGCGCCGGCTACGAGACGGCGGAGGCCCTGCTGACCGAGGGGCCCTCGGCACGGGTACGGGATCTGGTCCTCTTCGACGCCTTCTACGGGCGGGCCCGGTCCTTCGAAGCCTGGGTCGTCGGGGATCCGGCCCGGCGCCTCCTGTCCTACTACGCGAGCGATGGCAGCCCCTGGGTCAACGGGCGTCGACTCCACCGCCGGCTGCGCCGCCGCCTGGGCCGGGACGCGGTGGGCTGGCGACGGCGGGCCCCGGTGGCGCCGACGGACCTGGTGGACCACCGCTACCTCCTCGCCCGGGCCCCGGACCGGCATGCCGACGTGCCCGCCGCCCGCATGGTGGAGGCGTTGCGCGCCCTCGCCGGCGTCCCCGGGACGGAGCACTTCCCCCGGATGACCTCCCGAGGGTCGCGGGACGCCGGAGGCGACCCGGCGGAAGGCGAGCCCGCCGGGGCCGCCGCCGGGGATTGACCGGCGCGTCCCTGGGACGTCGTGCCCGGGCCGACTACCGGGGCGGCCGCTGGCTGTGGCGGGCGTCCTGCTGGAGCAGGACCGCCAGGGCGTCTTCCCGGGAACCCGCCTCGAGGAGGCTCGTCCGCACCTCGGGCTGGCGCAGGATCCGGCTGAAGCGCGCGAGGGCTTTCAGGTGCTCACCGGCCTGGTGCACGGGGGCGAGGAGGGCGATGAAGAGCCGCGCCGGCTCCTGGTCCACGGCGTCGAAGGGCACGCCGTCGGGGTGGATCGCCACCGCGGCCTCCAGGTGGTCCATCTGGGCGAGACGTCCATGGGGAATCGCGACGCCGCTGCCCACGCCCGTGCTGGCCAGGGCTTCCCGTTCGGCGAAGACCCGATAGACCGCTTCCGGGTCCTGGTCCGAGAAGAGCTCGGCGATGGCCCGGAGCGCCGACGGCTTATCGGTCGCTTCGAGGGACACCGTCATCCGCTCGAGGCTCAGGACGTCCGCGATGCGCATCGCGGTCCGGCGGATACCGTGGGCGGCCTTGTTTCGCAAGGACCTGGCCGGCCCGGACCAGGGGGAGACGGCGCCCCAGGGCGCGGTCCGGGCGCCGCCGGCGGCGTCGTCGCCCCGGCGGCGGGAAGCCCGGGCGGCGGGCTATTCCTGGGGATGGCGACGGTTCGTGGTCGCCGTGGCCTTGGCGTCCCGAACCTGCCGGTCGAGCTTGTCGATGGCGAGGTCGATCGAGGCGTACATGTTTTCCGATTCGTCCGTGGACGCGTACCGGTGGCCGTCCGCGTTGACGCTGACGTCGACCTGATGGAGGTGCCGCTCCATCGAAAAGACGACCTCGGCTTCGAGGGGGGTGCGCAGGTACTTCTGCAGCTTCCCGATCTTTTCTTCGGCGTAGTTCTTGAGGCCCTCGGAGCTTTCGACGTTGCGGAAGGTGTACGCGATTCGCATCAGTGTTGATCCTCTCGTCGAGCAGAACGCCCCCCGGCGGCCGGGGTCCCCCGATGAACGCGCCGAGAAGCGTTTCGCTTCAGAATAGCTGCTTGCGTTTCGAGGAGCTCAGGATACCCAGCATTTCGCGGTATTTCGCGACGGTTCGCCGGGCGATCTTGATCCCATCCTTGGCCAAGATCTGAACGATCTTTTGATCGCTGAACGGGTTCCGCGGATCCTCCGACCCGACGATCTTCCGGATCGCCTGCTTCACGCTTTCCGAGGCGATGTCGTCCTGGTTGTCCCGGCGGATGGCGCTGTTGAAGAAATACTTCAGCTCGAAGAGGCCTCGGGGGGTGTGGACGTACTTGTTGCTGGTGACCCGGGAGATGGTCGATTCGTGCATCCCGACCGTTTCCGCGACGTCCCGGAGGATCATCGGCTTCAGGTATTCGATGCCCAGCTCGAAGAAGTCCCGCTGCTTTTCGACGATGCACTCCGTGACCTTGACGATGGTCTTACGCCGCTGGTCGATGCTGCGGATCAGCCATTGGGCGCTGCGGAGCTTGCCCTGGATGTATTCCTTGGCCTTCGGGTCTTCGGCCATCGCGGATCGGTAGAAGCCGCTGATCTTGAGCCGTGGCATGCCGTCGTCGTTGGGGACGACGTAGTAGCGGTCGCCGATCTTGTGGACGTAGACGTCCGGGGTGATGTAGTGGGTTTCCTGGTTGGTGACGTTCCGTCCCGGCCGAGGGTCCAGCTCGGCGATCACCTGGGCCACGTCCAGCACTTCTTCCACCGGAACGTCTAGGTCTTTGGCGATGGCTTGGACGTTCCGACGTTCCAGGTTGGGCAGGTGCTCGTCGATGACCCGGAGGACGAGCTCGTCCATCCCGTGGTGCTCCGCCTGCACCCGCAGGCATTCGCAGAGGCTTCGGGCGGCGACGCCGATGGGGTCGAAGCGCTGGATGATGCGCAGCACCTCTTCCGCGTCTTCCGCCTCCAGGCCGGCCTCTTCCGCCAGCCGAGGCACGATCTCTTCCTGGGGGACACCGTCGAGGGAGAGCATCCCGTCGTCGTCGAGGTTGCCCAGCACCAGGGCGGCGAAGCGCAGCTCCTCTTCGAGGAACTCGTCCATCCGGAGCTGCCAGGCGAGGTGGTCGACCAGGTCGTCCCCCCGGGTGAGGGTCGCTTCCACGCCGGGGAGCTCGTCCGAGTCGCTGCCACCCCGGAAGGAGGGGACGGGCGCCTGGAGGGACTGGTTTTCGAGGTAGCGCTCCCAGTCGATCTCGTCGGTCTTCTTTTCGTTGCCGCGCTGGGCCTCGGCACTGGCCTTGTCGTCGGCGGCGACGGCCCGGTCGATGCTGAGGGTCTCGGGCTGGGAGGCTTCGGCGGCGGCGGCGGTGGGCTCGGCGCCGCCGTTCCGGCGGTCCGGCGTCTCTCCGGTTTCGACCTGGTCTTCGAGCACCGGGTTCTGGAGCATCTCCTCCCGGACCAGGTCCACGAGCTCCATCCGGGACATCTGAAGCAGCTTGATGGCCTGCTGCAGCTGGGGGGTCATGACCAGCTGCTGGGACATCCTGAGCTGCTGCTTGATCTCCAAAGTCGCTCCTCTGCGCCGTTCGATGAGTCCGGGCCGGTAGTCGGGTCGCCCTTTCCCCGCGAAGCGGAAGGAAGAGAATAGCGGGTCCCGGGCTCAGCACAAGGCGCGGGGCATGCAAAAGACGCGCCTCGATTTGTCAACCCCGGTCCCGCCGTGGGCCGGGTCGCACCCGGGGGGCCGGCGGATCCGCGGCAAACGCCCGGTTCGGGCCGCCAGCAGCCTAGTACCCCTGCTCGGAAG
>DAPKRP010000687.1:0-2042 GCA_031800515.1 Polyangiaceae bacterium LLY-WYZ-14_1
GCTCGTCCCAGAGGAAGTGGTAGAGGGCACCGGAGGCCTCGTCGAGGCGGTAGTCGTCGATGCCCCGGCGGGCGGTCTCGAGCACCCGGCCGAGCCGGGAGAGCACCCAGCGGTTGGCGAGCAGCGTCGGCTCCGGGGGGAAGGCCGGGGCCGCCCGGGTCTTCGGCGCGTCGTCCTCCCGAAGGTGCATGAGGGCGAAGCGGGAGGCGTTCCAAAGCTTGTTCGCGAAGTTTCGATAGCCCTCGACCCGCTTCATCGAGAGCGCGATGCGGTGGGTGCCCGGGGAATAGGAAAGCAGGGTCATCCGCAGGGCGTCGGCACCGTGGGGAGCGAAGCCGTCCGGATAGGTTTTCGCGAGATAGGCGGTGCTCTTCGCCCCGGCCTTCTCCGCCTTGTCGAGGAGCGTCTTCCCGGAGGCGCCCCGGATGACGTCCAGGGGATCGATGACGTTCCCCTTGACCTTGCTCATCTTCTCACCGCGCTCGTCGGTGACCATCCCGGCGAGGAGCACCCGGCGGAACGGGACCTCCCCCAGGAAGTGCATCCCCATCATGATCATCCGGGCGACCCAGAAGAACAGGATGTCGTAGCCTGTCTCGAGGTCGTCCCCCGGGTAGAACCGACGCAGGTCCGGGGTGTCGTCGGGCCAGCCCAGGGTGGAAAACGGCCACAGGGCCGAGCTGAACCAGGTGTCGAGGACGTCCGGGTCCCGGCGGAGGTCCTCCGCCCCGCAGTTGGCGCAGTCGGTGGGATCCTCCCGGGAGACGATCACCTCGCCGCAGGCGTCGCAGTACCAGGCGGGGATCTGGTGCCCCCACCAGAGCTGACGGGAGATGCACCAGTCCTGGATGTTCCGCATCCAGTGGAAGTAGGTCTTGGTCCACTCCCCCGGCAGGATGCGAACCCGGCCGTCTTCCACCGCGGTGATGGCGGGCTCCGCCAGGGGCTTCATCCGGACGAACCACTGGGTCGAGATGATCGGCTCGACGACGGTGCCGGACCGCTGGGACCGGGGCAGCGTCATCTTGTGCTTCTTCGACCCCCGGGCGAGACCGCGTTCGTCGAGGGCGGCTTTCACCGCCTTCCGGGCGGCGAAGCGCTCCATCCCGGCGAAGGGGCCGCCGGCGGCGTTCAGCCTGCCGTCGAGCTCAAGGATGTTGATCTCCTCGAGCCCGTGGCGCTTCCCGGTGGCGAAGTCGTTCGGGTCGTGGGCCGGCGTGACCTTCACCACCCCGGTGCCGAACTCCGGATCCACGAGCTCCGCGTCGGTGATGATCGGCACCCGCCGGTCGACGAAGGGATGGGTGGCGAAGGTCCCGTGGAGGTGGGTGTATCGGGGGTCCTCCGGGTGGACGGCCAGGGCCGTGTCCCCGAGCATCGTCTCCGGGCGGGTGGTGGCCACCACGACCTCGCCGCCGGCCTCGAGGGGATAGGCGAACTCGAAGAGCTCCCCCTGGACCCCTTCGTCGTTCTCCACCTCCAGGTCCGAGAGCACGGTCTGGGCTTTGACGTCCCAGTTGACCAGGCGGGTGTCCCGGTAGATCAGCCCCTCCTCGTAGAGCCGGACGAATGCCTCTCGGACCGCCCGGGAGAGCTCCGGGCTCATCGTGAACCGCTCCCGGGACCAATCGCAGGAGGCTCCCATGATGCGAAGCTGCTGGAGGATCGTCCCGCCGGATTCCTCTCGCCAGCGCCAGACCCGCTCGACGAAGGCTTCCCGGCCCAGGTCGTGCCGGGTCTTGCCCTCCCGTTCGAGCTGGCGCTCGACCACGACCTGGGTGGCGATGCCAGCGTGGTCCGTCCCCGGCAGCCAGAGGGCGTTCCGCCCGAGCATCCGCTGGTAGCGGGTCAGCACGTCCTCGAAGGTCGTCCGGCAGGCGTGCCCCATGTGGAGGACCCCCGTGACGTTCGGGGGCGGGATCATGATGGCGTAGGGGGTCCGGTCGTCCTCCGGATCCGCGCTCGCCTCGAAGAACCCCTTCGATTCCCAGAAGTCGTACCAGCGGGGCTCGACCTCGGTCGGATCGTAGGTCTTGGGGAGG
>DAPKRP010000688.1:0-4012 GCA_031800515.1 Polyangiaceae bacterium LLY-WYZ-14_1
CCAGGGAGGGGGAACCTGACGGCAACCCTTGATCTCCGGCGGGGAACGGCCTAGCAACGGGCCCGCATGGGCACGCTGTTGGTCCCGCGAGAGCGGGCGGATGGGGAAACCCGGGTCGCCGTCACGCCGGAGACGGTCAAACGCCTGGCGAAGATCGGCTGGGAGGTCGTCGTCGAATCCGGCGCGGGCGACCGTTCCCATCTCCTCGACGCCGCCTACAAGGACGCCGGCGCCCGGGTGGTCGACAAGGCCGGCAAAGAGGATTGGGGGGCGGCCGACGCCGTGGCCAAGGTAGGTCCCCCGACGGAGAACGACGCCCTCGGCGGGCATGAGGCGGACGCCCTCAAGGAAGGCGCCCTCCTGGTGGGCTTTCTTGCGCCCCACGCCCGCGTCGATGCGGTTCGGAAGCTCCGGGACGGCAAGGTGTCGGCCCTCTCGATGGAGCTGGTCCCGCGGATCACCCGGGCTCAGAGCATGGACGCCTTGTCGTCCCAAGCGTCTATCGGCGGCTACAAGGCGGTGCTCCTCGCCGCCACCCACCTCGGGAAGTACTTCCCGCTCCTGATGACCGCCGCCGGCACGGTGCAACCCGCCCGGGTCGTGATCATGGGGGCCGGCGTCGCTGGGCTGCAGGCGATCGCCACGGCGAAGCGCCTCGGCGCCATCGTCGAAGTCTCCGACATCCGCCCGGAGGTCAAGGAACAGGTCGAATCCCTGGGCGGCCGATTCATCGAGCTCCCCATGGAGGAGAGCGGCAGCGGCGAAGGCGGCTACGCCAAGGAGGTCAGCGCCGACTTCCTCAAGCGGCAGCAGGAGATCGTCCGGGACCACGTGGTGAACGCCGACGTCGTGATCACCACGGCGCTCGTCCCGGGGCGCCCCGCGCCCCGGTTGGTGACGAAGGAGATGGTCGAGGGCATGCGCCCCGGGGCCGTCATCGTCGACATGGCGGTGGAGCAGGGGGGGAACTGCGAGCTCTCCGCCAAGGGCGAGGTGACCACCCACCAGGGGGTCATCCTGGTCGGCCTGGAAAATCTCCCGGCGACGGTCCCCTCCGACGCGTCCCTGCTCTATGCCCGCAACGTCGCGGCGGTGCTTGAGCTGGTGACGAAAGACGACGCCGTCTCCCTGGATCTCGACGACGAGATCGTCTCCGGCGCTCTCCTCACCCACCAGGGGGAGGTGCGCCACGCCCCGACGGCCGAGAAGCTCGGCCCGTCTTCGCCGGAAGGAACGGAACCCTCATGACCCTCGGCCCGCTTCTCGTCGGCCTCTACGTCTTCGTCCTCGCGTCCTTCGTCGGGCTCGAGGTCATCGGCAAGGTCCCGCCGACGCTCCATACGCCCCTCATGTCCGGCGCGAACGCGATCAGCGGGATCACCATCGTCGGCGCCATCGCGACCGCCAACGCCGGGGAGGCGACGGCGAGCAGCGTGCTCGGCGCCATCGCCCTGGCCTTCGCCACCCTGAACGTGGTCGGCGGCTTCCTGGTCACCGACCGCATGCTTCGCATGTTCGGCGGAAAGAAGAAGTCCAAGTCATGACGGAAGAGGTCCGGGGCGTGGTCGTCGCCCTCATCTACCTGCTGTCGGCGACCCTCTTCATCTACGGGCTCAAGCTCCTCGGAAAGGTCCGAACGGCCTCCCTCGGCAACCAGGTCGCTGCCCTGGCGATGATGCTGGCCGTCCTGGGGACGCTCCTCGAGCTTCGGACGATCTCCCTGCCCTTCATCTTCGGCGGCATCGTCGTCGGGGCGCTGGTCGGCGCAGTGGCCGCCTTCCGGGTCCAGATGACGGCGATGCCGGAGATGGTCGCCCTGTTCAACGGCTTCGGCGGGGCCGCCTCGGCACTGGTCGCCCTGAGCGTCTACTACCTCAAGGTCCACGGGCCCGGAGCCGTCGGCACCGTCGCCGAGGCCGCCGGCGTCGCCGACGCGGTGACCATCGGTCTGTCCGTCTTCATCGGGGCGGTGACCTTTTCCGGGTCGATCATCGCGTACATGAAGCTCCAGGGCAGCCTGGCGAAGGGAGCTCCGATCCTTTTGCCGGGCCGACACGTGGTCAACCTGCTGCTCGCCCTGGGGACCGTCGGCTCGGCGGTCTGGTTCGGTGGGCTCGCCGAGGGCGCGGATGCCACCCAGCTCGCCGTCCTGTCGTTGACCGGTCTATCGCTGGTGCTCGGCGTGCTGCTGGTCATCCCCATCGGCGGGGCCGACATGCCCGTCGTCGTATCGCTGCTGAACTCCTATTCCGGGGTCGCGGCGTCGGCGGCGGGCTTCGTCATCGGCAACCCCCTTCTCATCATCGCCGGCGCCATGGTGGGCGCGGCCGGTCTCATCCTCACCCAGATCATGTGCGTGGCGATGAACCGTTCTCTCCTGAACGTGCTCGTCGGCGGCTTCGGCCAGACCGCGGCCGGGGGCGGCGGCGGCGAGTACGTCGGGGTCAAGAGCGCGGGTCCGGAGGAGGCCGCCCTGGTGCTCGAAGACGCGGAGAGCGTGGTCTTCGTCCCAGGCTACGGCCTCGCCGTCGCCCAGGCCCAGCACATCGTCCGGGAGCTCGCCGAGCTGCTCGAAAAGCGAGGCACGAAGGTCTCCTACGCGATTCACCCGGTGGCGGGACGGATGCCGGGCCACATGAACGTCCTCCTCGCCGAGGCGGACGTCCCCTACGAGCAGCTCGTGGAGATGGACTCGATCAACCCGGAGTTCCCGAATACCTCCGTGTCCATCGTCATCGGGGCCAACGACGTGGTGAACCCGGTCGCTGCCAAGGACCCCTCGAGCCCGATCTACGGGATGCCGATCCTGGAAGTGCACAAGTCGACGACCGTCTTCGTGATCAAGCGGAGCCTCGGTTCCGGCTATGCCGGCATCAAGAACGAGCTCTTCGAGTACGACAACACCCTGATGCTCTTCGGGGACGCCAAGAAGATGCTCCAGGGCCTGGTCACCGAGATGAAGGAAGCCCGCTGAGAGCGGTCGGGGCCCCCCCGCCGGCGGGTCCCGTGCCGAGACGGGACGGGGACGGAGCGCCGGCGCCACCGGCGTCATGGTTCCGTCGGTCCGGCGCCCAGGGGTGGGCAAGAGCCCTGATATCGCGGGCCCGGCGTGCTGGCACGTCACCTGCATCATCCTCCCCGACGTGGCCGCCGAGTATCTGTCTGGAACCGCCGCCGACGAGGCCCCCTTCGCCGTTCTGCTGACGACGGAGGACCTCGCCATGCTCGCCGACCTGGCGGAGGCCCGGAGCCGGGAGGAGGCGCGTCGCCAGGCGGCCGCCCTGGTGCGGGCTCAGGGGGCCCGGGGCGCTTCCCCGGAGCTTGCTCGCCTGGTCGCCTCCCTGCTCGGCCTCGCCGGCGAGGCGGAAGACCTCCGGCGGCAGGCCGCCCTGGACCCCCTGACCGGCATCGCCAACCGACGGGCGTTCGAAGAAAGCCTGGAACGGGACGTCGCCCAGGCGAATCGCCGGGATGGCTGGCTCGCCGTGGGCCTGCTGGATCTCGACGGTTTCAAGGAGCTCAACGATTCAGCGGGGCATGCCGCCGGGGATCAGGCCCTCATCGAGGTGGCTCGCGCCATCGAGGCCACGCTCCGGCGGGGGGATCTGGTCGCCCGTCTCGGCGGTGACGAGTTCGCCGTCCTCCTGCCGGATACCAGCCGTGGTCGGGCCGAACGGGTCATGGAGCGACTGCGGGCCGCGATCGGAGCGCGACGGGTCGCCGACCATCCCCTCGCCGCAAGCGTCGGAGTCGCCGCTGAGCAGGGCCCCGCCATCGACCCGACCCAGCTGCTCGAGGCCGCCGACCAGGCGCTCTACCGAGACAAGCGGGAGCGCCGCCGGGCATCCGGCTCTCCGCCGCGGGACGAGACGACGTACGCGTTCCAGCAGAGCTCGTTGTCGACCCGGGTCCTTCGCCGAAAGGTGCCGGTGCCCTCGCCGTCGGCGTCCGCGTCTTCCCAGTAGACGTCCACCCGCCCGAATCCCGCTTCCGACAGCAGCTCTCGGACCTC
>DAPKRP010000689.1:0-3017 GCA_031800515.1 Polyangiaceae bacterium LLY-WYZ-14_1
GCGGACCCGGGCCCCCCGGCTGACCGGGGAGGCGACGCCGCCGGTCATCGCCGCCGGGAGCCCCGTCGGCACCGGGACCCCCGAAGGAAGCAGCGCCGCACCCGCCCCCGGCTCGTGGATGAGGACGGGGTGGCCCCGCCCCGGCTCCGGCTCCGGCCCGAGGCCCCCGGAGGCCGGGTCGCCGGGGGGGCTCGGCGGACGGTTCGCCGCCCCCGGAGCAGGATCCTCGGCGGCAGGCTCCTCCGGGGCGGCGCGCCCGGGGGCTCTGGGCAGCACGCCCCGGGGAGGGCGCCAGGGTCGGCTCGACAGGCGGGTTATCGCGACGTCCGGCGGCGCCGGGGCGGCCAGTCCCTCGACGAGCATCCGCGCCATCGGCCGCGGGGCGACCTCCTCGAGAAGCTGCCGAAAGGCCTGGCCCGTCGGATGGCGGAAGCGCTCCCGGGCCACCCATCGCCGGAAGAGCCGGTCCACCTGGGGCTGGCCGAAGCGCTGGGCCGCGGTCCGCAGCAGGGTGGAGGGTCGCCGGTAGAACAAGGTGCCCGTCTCCTCCGGCGGGGCCAGACGGCTCGGAAAGGAGGCCACGGCGACCCGGGACAGCTCATCCCTTCCCGAGCCCCGGCCCCCGGTCCGCCAACGCTGCAGGGCATCGGCGCCGACCGGACGGCCGAGAACGCTCCCGAGCTCCCGCCCCGGACCGAAGCGAGCCCGCAGGATCTCCCAGGTCCAGTACTCGGTGAAGCCCTCGTCGAGCCAGGCCTCGTCGAGCTCGTTGGTCGCGACCAGACCGTAGAAGTACTGGTGGGCGAACTCGTGGGCGATGGTGGCCTCGAGCAGCCGGAGGTCGGACAGCCAATCCCAGAGGGGATCGGCGAAGAGCCCGACGATGAAGGTCGGATACTCCATCCCCGCGGTCCGGGCCGCTGGGAAGGGAGGGCCGAGCACGGTGAGGATCGGATAGGGATAGGGGCCGACCCGCCGGCCCAGGACGTCCAGGGAAGCGACGGTGGCGTCCAGCATCCGGGGGAGCTGGTGGGCGAGCGCTTCCGGGACGATCCCCCGGACCGCGACCTCCCGAACGCCCTCCCCCGCCGGGGTGTGGCGCCGGGTGGCCACGCTCACCTTCCGGGCGACGAGAAACGCGAAATCGTGGACCCAACGGGCGCGAAAGCGGTGTCCTTCGAAGCCGGCGTCGGGGGGACGCTCCAGCGTCCCGGAGACCTTTTGGCCGGTGGCGGCGACGGTCCAGCCGGCGGGCGCGTCCAGTCGCACCTCGTAGTCGGCGAAGTTGGCGAAGAACTCCGTCGGCCCGAAGAAGGGTGAGTCGATGGGGACCGGCCGGGGGGGCCCGCCGGACGGCCCCACCCGGTCCTGCACCCCGATGAGCTTCGGGAACCACTGGGCGCCCATCAGCCAACCTTCGACCCCGCCGGTCCGGGCGATGGGCACCGGGAAGCGACCCCGGAATCCGATGCGCTGCCGCCGGGCGTCGCCGCAGCGTTCCTCGTCCAGGGCGAGGAGGGTGCGGTCCAGGGCGTTGCCGTCCGCCGGGGTGACCCAGCGCATCGACACGGCGCGAAAGGGAGCCTCCGGGCCTTCGGCGCACTCGGCCCGGGTCGGTTCCAGGTAGCCCCAGGGATCGTCGTCTCCTCGGTCGAGGAGCCCCTGGGCGTCCCGGCCGGGAGGCGCGGTTCGCATCCAGGTCGTCCCCTCGTGGGCGAAGGCGTTGAGATAGAAGTGGTAGCGGGGAGGCGCGAAGCCGGCCTCCCCCAGGGTCACGGTGACCGTCCCCTCGAACCGCCGGGACCGGGGGTCGACCCGGGCATCGATGCGATAGGACAGGGGCGGGGCGGCCGCCGGCAGTCCCCCGGTCTCGGCGGGGCTCGCCCCCGCCGCCGGCGCTCCGGCCCCCCACACCGCCAACGCCACCATCATCGACGCGGCGCAGCCCGACCCGCCCCCGTGGCGGGTTTCGGGGTAACAGCGTGGGTCAGCCACCAAAGAAGCCAGCGATCTCACCAGCGCAGTACACCGTGCGAAGTAGGCGCCGAGGGGCGTGAACCAGTACGCGTCGGCCCGTTCCCTCCGATGTGGAGGTCGCGATCGACGTTCCGACGAACGCTGGCGTGTTGAGGTCTGTAGCATCCCAGCGGGCCTTCACCCGGAGGGCGTCCGCCGGCCGATGGTCTCGGCGGCCGGTAGGGCGCCCCGCCAGGCGCGACAGACCCGGCGGAGGGCGCAGGGGGTGCAGGTCGCGTCGTCCCGGCGGCTCGGGCATTGGCGAGAGACCCCGAGGTGGCAGAGGGCGAAGTCGTACTTCACCGGGTCCCGCCGGTCGAAGGGGCGGAGGGCGTCGGTCACCTCGACGGCGGTGCGCCAGGAGGCGTCCCGGCGGTCGGTCAGGCCGAGGTTTCGGGCGATCCGATGGACGTGGGTGTCCAGGGGGATGACGAGGGCCGACGCCGGCGCCCGGTCGCTCCAGAGCCCGAGGTCGACGCCGTCCGCCGGGCGCACCATCCAGCGGAGGTAGAGCAGCAGCCGCTTGCAGGGGCTCCCCGCCCGGGGATCGGGCACCAGATGGGCAAGACCCCGGTCGGGCTCGGGGCCCCGGAGCCGGTCGGCGAGCCGGGCGAGGCCCTCCCGCAGCTCCCCGGCTTCCCGGAGGTGAGCCCCGAAGGCCGCCCCGAGGGTCCCGTCCACGGCGCGCACCCGGCCGGCGCCATGGAGCAGCCGGGCGAGATGCTCGCCCCGCCACACCCGATGCACGAAGCCCGCGAGGCGGCCTTCGAGCTCGTCCAGGGAGGCCGACGACAGCAGGGCGGCCAACCCCCCCGGGTGGTCCAGCCGGTCGAGAGCCCGGGCCACCGACGCGCGGATCGCGACGACGTTGCCGAAGGCGAGCAGGGCGGCGACCAACCCGACCAGCTCCTGGTCCGCGGGCGGGGCCCGGTGGACGAAAGAGACCGGATCCGAGGCGAGGTGGGCTCCCCGATCGTAGGTCTCGAGGAGCGCGTCGAGGC
>DAPKRP010000690.1:0-5192 GCA_031800515.1 Polyangiaceae bacterium LLY-WYZ-14_1
GCGATAGTGGTCCGGCACCGACGCCTCCCGTAGGCCGAAGCGGGCGTCGATGGTCTCGACGGTGTGGGCGGCGAGCTCGTCGAGGAGGTCGGCGATCCCGGTCCGCCTCAGCGCCACTTCTCGAGCTCGCGGACGTAGCTCTCGAAGAAGGGCTGGAAGGCGCTGGCGTCCGGGCCGAGCTTCTCCGTGGCGACGGTCTGGAGCATCTTGTAGGCGTCGGCGAGGACGACCGCCGGGCGCATGGCGCAGAGGATCTCGGCGACCCACTCGGCGAAGGCCTCCCGGAAGAAGTCGACGTCGTCCCGGACGTAGCAGTGGGCGATGTAGCGAAGGGTGATCCGCATGTCCCGCACCGCCTTCTCCCGGACCTCCGGGTGGTGGCCCTGCTCCGGGTACTTCTGGACGAAGCGCTGCACCGTCTCCGTGGCGATGGCCTCTTCCTGGGCGCCGAGGCGCTTCGCCGCCTGGAACCGATCCGGCAGTCCCATGGCGAAGGACCGGATCTGCTGGACCTCTCCCTCGGAGAGGTAGCGGCCTTCGGCGTTGTCGAAGATCTTCTCGATGTCGGTGTTCATCATGTCCTCCTCGTGCTCCTTCTCTTGCCGAGGCGGTCCATCGCGCGTCGGCGTCGTCGTCCGCCCGCTCAACGCAGGGACAGCAGTCGGCCGTCCCGGGTCGCCCAGACGAAGCCGTCGCAGCAGGCGGCGACGGCGGCGAGGGGGGACTCCCAGACGGTCCGGGCGACCCGCCCGGAGGCGACGTTGATCGTCGCCAGGCGCCCGTCCTCGAGGGCGCCGAAGAAGTGGTCGTCGTCGGCGGAAAGGGGACCCTTGGGGCCCTGGACGGACACCACCCGGTCCCGGGTGACCAGGAGCAGCCGGGAGCGGTCCGCGGCGACCCGGGCGACCCATTCCTCCTTCATCCCGTGACCGACGAGCTCGCTGACCGGCTCCGGGAGCGGGATGTCGTCTTCGTCTTCGACGACGATGCGGCAGGCCCCGTCGGCGTCGGCGACCAGCAGGGAGGTCGCCTGAGTGTCGCCGGCGAAGGTGACGTCGACCACACCGCTGCCGGGCTCGGCGAGCACCCGTTCCGAGCCCGGGCTGATGAGCAGGCGGGCGCCACCCTCCGCCGTCACGGCGAGGGACCCGTCCGTGGACAGGGCGACCTTGGCGTCCTCGGGTACCGGATGGGTGCGTTCCCCCTGGGCGCTCTTCACCGTCACCCGGTCTCCCCGGCGGAGGGCATAGAACTCCTCTGCTCCGAGGAGCTCGTCCACCTGCTCGAGCTCCGCCGCCGCGCGCCCCTGGCGGTCGAAGACGCGAGCCCGCCGGTCGTCGTGGAGGGACACCACCGCGTCCCGGGTGACCACCAGGGCGGCCACGTCCGCCGCGTCGACGGGCCATCCCTCCCCCTCCAGACGGTCTCCCTCGGTGGCGAAGGCCTGATCGAAGGCGACGAGGAAGTCGTCGACGGTCTCGAAACGGTCTTCCGGATCCTTGGCGAGGGCGCGCTCGAGCAGCGCCTTGAAGGCCGGCGGCATCCAGGGCGGGTAGGGCACCTCCTTCTGGAGGTGGGACAGCATGATCTGCGCCGGGCTCCCGTAAAAGGGTCGGGAGCCGCAGAGGATCTCGTAGAGCATGGTCCCGAGGGCGTAGATATCGACCCTCAGATCGTAGGTGTCGTAGAACTGTTCCGGGGCCATGTAGGCGGGGGAGCCCACATGGCTCTTCACCTCCGCCGTCGAGCCCACCGCCGAGATCCCGAAGTCGGAGACCTTGGCGAGAAGCTCGCCGGTCTTTCGGGTGAGTAGGACGTTTTCCGGTTTGAGATCTCGGTGCACCACCTTGCATTCGTGGGCGTGGGAGACGCCGGCGGCGGCCATGCGGAAGAGGCGCAGGCATTCCTGGGTGTGCCCGGCGTTCATCCAGTCCCGGAGGGACCCGGCCTCCATGAACTCGTAGACGAGGTAGCGATACGGGCCGCCCACGAGCACGGTCCGGCATTCGAGGATCGCCGGGTGCCGCAGCTCGAAGAGCACTCCGAGCTCCCGAAGGAAGCCGTCGGACCCGCGACTCCCCCGGGTGAACTCCTTCAGGGCGACGGCCTCGCCGGTGCGCTCGTCCTGGGCGCGAAACACCCGGCCGTAGGCCCCCTGCCCGACGATGCGCTCCACGACGTACCGGTCCGACAGCCGACGACCCGGGGTCGCGACTTCACCCTCCGCGGTCCGAGAGGGTGGCGTCAGGCGAGATCGCCGCGGCCGATGGCCTCGAGGATCTCGTTCGCGGCTCGATTCTGCTTCACCCAATTGCCGACCACGTCCATGCGGTTCTGCATGCCAACGAGGAAGAGGCACCGCTGGTCGCCCCGGCTCTTGCAGGCGATCTCAGTGCATTCGAGCTCTCGGCCGGCGAGGGCACCGACCACCGAGGCGATGATTCCGGCGACCAGATGGTCGGCGGTCCGGCCGATGTTCCCGACGACGTCGCTGTAGAGGGGGGAGTCCACCCCGGCGAGGACGAAGCCCTTGTCCCGATGCTCGAAGGACATGTCGAGGGCGCCCCATCCGTAGATCGCCCAGACCTTCTTCAGCACCTGCAGGAAGAATCCGACCGGCAGGGAGCCCGGCTCCGTGTCGTAGAAGCGACGGACCTCCGCGGCGTGCTTTTCCATGAACTGGGCCCCCCACCACTTGCCGACCTCGTAGAGGATGATCGGAGCGGCGCCCCCGGTTTCGTCCTCGAGCCCGCGATGGAGACCGACGACGAACTCACCCGGAAGGGTCACGATGCGGGTGCCCGTCGGCGTCCGATTGACCCCGTTGCGGACGTTCAGATTGAAGTAGTCGTCGGGCCGAAAGAAATTCCGAGCCCGCGGGACCATCTCGTCCGACTTCATCATCAGGCAGCACTCCGGTAGTTGGTGAACTCTTCGAGGACGACCTCGACGTAGGGGACTACGGCGTTCGCGTCGGCTTCCGGAAGGTGCTTTCGGCAGGCGGTGACCAACTGGCCGAGGCCGTAGGTGACGTACTCCACGTTCACCAGGGCCATCAGGATCGTCCGAAGCCAGACCGCGAGCCGGTCGTAGATGTAGTTCGGATCCATCAGCACGTGGCTCATGGCCGCATAGCGAAGCACGTAGGTTTGGTCCCGGCGGATCTTCGCCTCCGACGACTGGCCGTGGAGGCTGCGGATCTCCGGGAAGCGGCCGAGAACCGACATCGTGACGTCCTGGACGATGGCCGCTTCGGCACGTTCCACCGCCTGCATCGTTTCGATGCGCTGGATCATACCGTCGGCGAACATACGGATCTGAGACTCTTCAACGTCCGTGAAGTAACGACCCGCCGCGTCATCGTAGATCTTCTTGAGCTCGACATTCATCGCTGATCCCTCATTCCCAGCCGAAGCTGTTCAGTACGTTCTGCGTCTGGAACGCCACCTGGCGGTCCGTCGGGCGTTCCTCGACGACGTCCCCGCCCCAGCGCACGCCGCCGAAGGCCCCCCGCACGAGCATCGTCGGCTCGATCTCGAGCCGCCGGCGCTTCTGGGAGCGCCGGGTCCCGGTGGCGTGGAAGGAGCGGTTCGCCGCGGTGCCGTCGTTCCCCCGGGGCGGTTCCGGCAGGGGCTTCGGGACCCCGTCCCAGGCGACGGAGCGGAAGGCGGGCTCGGTCCCGACGATGGCGACGTCCGGGGTGAGGGCGGTGGTCTTCCGAGTCCGGGTCCGCTTGCCCCCGCCGATGCGGGCGGAGGGGACGTATCCCGGGCCCTTCTGGGGAAGCTGGGCTGCAGTCGGCATGGTGGATCAGTCCTTCGGTGGGTTGGGACCGTCGTCCCCCGGGGCGAGGCCGCCCCCGGGGCCTACAGACGGCTGATGACGTCGCTCGCGGTGGCGCCTTCTTCGAGCCAGAACTCGACGGCGTTGATGCGCTTCTCGGAACCGATGAGGAACCGGCAGTAGGTGGACCCCATCGCGTAACACTGGATCTCGATCCCGCTCAGGGAGCGCCGGGCCAGGTGGGTCAGGGCGCCGGCGAAGAGACCCGCGTACACGTAACAGACCGGCTTCCCGACCTCGCCCAGGGACCGAGCGACGGCGGAGTCGTAGAGATTGATGATCACCAGGCCCTGGTCGCGCTTGGTGTTGAAATCGATCTCCCAGCTTCCCCAGCCCATCGCCTGGAGAGGCCACCACCACTCCTCCATGACGAACTGGATGTTCATGTCCCGGACATCCCGGCTGAAATCCCGGTACATGGTGGCCTCGAACACTTTCATGTCCGCGAGACCCCACTGGTAGCCGCACTTGTACATGACGACGGCGGAGGCATCGCCGACTTCCTGCTCCAACCCGGTCTGCAGGCCGACGATGAAATCTTCCGACACGTGGAACGCGCGCTGGGCGTTCCGGGTCAGGATCACGCCGGAGTCCTGGTCGTACTTGAAGAAGTCCTTGTGGTGAAAGTAGTTGACCTTGATGGTGGGCTGGCCGGGGGTGGCAGACATGTACTTCTCCTGGGGATGTGGAAATCAAACGGCGGTCAGGCGACATCCTTGCTCTGGGCGAGCATTCGTTGAACGTCGACCTCGACGGATTGGAGCTGCTGGATCGTCGAACGGGTGATGATCTTTCCGGTCGGAACCAAGATCCGTCCGTCAAGAGGATGGAGCACCGGGTCGTCTGCCCGGCGTCCGATCAGTTCCTCTAGGTCCACCGCCTTCTCGACGTACAGACCCTTGGGCAGTTTGACGACGACCCCGTCCTTCAAGACTTTCGCCTGGCAGGACAAACGGGAGGTCGGTCCGGCACCGCTGATGAGGCCCAGGGTCCTGTCTTCCCGCTTCGTCCGCGGGGTCAGGCAGTCGGCCCCCTGCTCGACGTAGACGTGACAGGTCGCGCAGAGCCCACGTCCGCCGCAGGCCATCTTGACCGGCACGTTTTCCGACAGCAGCGCCGTGAGGACGTTGGCCTCGGTCTTGACTTCGACGCGCTTGCCCGATTGGGCGAACAGGACGCTCTTCATGATTCCGGTACCCAGGGGATGGAGGCGAGGACGTCGGCACAGGCGCCGCGGGTGGGCGTGTAGCCCTCGCGGCGGGGAGTCGTGTCCGGGAACTGCCGCCGGGCCGCGGAGATCGGCGGCGCGTCCGGGCGGGGCAAGGGCGCCGCGGCGGGCGCCGGGGCGG
>DAPKRP010000691.1:0-3497 GCA_031800515.1 Polyangiaceae bacterium LLY-WYZ-14_1
CCCGTCCCCCCGGGGAAACGGCGCCCCCCGCCGGGGCGGCGCGATCCTGGACCAGGACGCCGCTTCCCTCCTCCCGCCGGCGGACGGCGGGGGGGAAAGCCCGAGCCGACCGCCCCGGTCCCCGCGTTCCTTCGCGCCCCCGCCGGACTCGAGCAAGCCGGAGGTCCAGAAGATCGTCCTCGCCCCGGGGGAGCCTCAGGTCAATCGCTTCCTCCGAATGATGAACGCCTTCGGAGCGAGCGACCTCCATCTGTCCTCTGGCACCAGGCCGATGATGCGGCTCCACGGCGAGGTGCAGACCCTCGACGGCGAAGAGCCCCTGGCTCCGGATGAGCTCGAAAAGCTGCTTCGCGACATCATGCCCGAGCGGAACGTCAAAGAGTTTCACGACACGCGGGACACGGATTTCGCTCACACCATCGAAGACCTGTCGCGATTCCGGGTCAACGTGTTCGAAGACCGGAAAGGCGTAGGCGCGGTCTTTCGAATGATCCCCTTCGAGATCCTTGCGCCGACCAAGCTCGGGCTTCCTCCCGCGGTGATGGAGCTGTGTTGGCTGTCGAAGGGGCTCGTCGTGGTGACCGGTCCGACCGGCAGCGGTAAGTCGACCACGCTGGCGAGCCTGGTCGATTACATGAACGACAATCGGACGGACCACATCATCACGATCGAAGATCCGATCGAGTTCGTCCACGACAACAAGCGCTGTCTCGTCAACCAGCGGGAGGTCGGGACCCACACGATGGGCTTCAAGAAGGCCCTCCGCGCGGCCCTCCGGGAGGACCCGGACATCGTCCTCGTCGGCGAGATGCGAGACCTCGAGACCATCGCGATCGCCATCGAGACGGCGGAGACGGGTCACCTGGTCTTCGGTACCCTCCACACCACCACCGCCCCGAGCACCGTCGATCGGATCATCGATCAGTTCCCACCGGATCAGCAGGCCCAGATCCGGGTGATGCTGTCCGAGTCCCTGCGGGGCGTGATCGCCCAGGTGCTGTGCAAGAAGAAGGGCGGTGGCCGGGTAGCTGCGTTCGAGATCCTGATCTCGACCCCGGCGGTGGCCAACCTGATCCGCGAAGGCAAGACCTTCCAGCTACCCAGCATACTCCAGACGGGTAAAAACCTGGGCATGCAGACGATGACCGACCACCTGTTCAAGCTGGTCAAGGATGGCATCGTCGAACCGGAAGAAGCCTATATCAAAGCGAACGACAAAGCGACGCTCAAGGATATGTTCAAGAAGAACAACATCCCGCTCAATCTAACCACCTGACGCCCGACCAACTAAGGGTCCGCGCCGGATTCCGCGTCGGAGAACGCGGCCATGGCTCGGTCGAGGATCTCCCGGGCCTCTTCCCGACCGACCAGCTCCTCGCATTGGGTACCGCCCTCTGCGGCATCGTAGGAAGCGAGCCAGAGGCAGAGGATCAGGTCGAGCTTCGGGTAACGCCGTCGAAGCTCCGTGGCGTCCTCGAGGTCGGAAAGGGGGACCGGGGCGTCGTCGTCGGACACGGGGATGGCCAGCAGCTTGTCGTCCCGCTCCCCCTGATCCGTCGCCCGCAGGGCACCGACGAGGCGCGCCCGGACCACCCGGCCCCGGGGCTCCGCGGGCCCGAGGAGAAAGACGTCCAGGGGGTCCCCATCCCCACCGGCCGCGGTGGCGCTCCGGGTGCGGGGGACGAAGCCGTAGTTCGCTGGGTAGGGCAGGTAGTCGATGACCCGGAGAGCGCCATCTCTTCGCTCCCAGCGGAGTCGACCATCCCCTTCGTCGACCTCGAACTTCGCCGAGGTGCCCGCCGGGTTCTCCACCACCACCTGGATCGCGCCGCCATCCGGGCTCCGGGGAGGGACCTCCCGTATCAAGTGCACGGCGGCCTCGACCGTCTCGTCGTCGATCCGGCGGAGTCCCGGGGCGAGGGGCGCACCGGCGACGAGGGGAAGGGACCCGGTCCGGGGGTCGACGGCGGTCTCCGGCGCCCCCTCGCTGGCGCCCTCCCCGCCGCCACCGCAGCCCACGCCAACCGCACCGACCCAGAGGAACAGCAAGGATGATGTGAAGGGACGCACGGGTCAGCTGGTCCGCTCGAAGCAACGATCCAGCACCCCGAGGCGGGCTCGGACCCCGGTCGAGGCGAGGATGAAGCGGCGGGTCACCGGGTCGTGATAGCCGCTCGCCCGAGGCGCGTCCGGCAGCTCCCGAGCATAGAACCGATTTTGCCGTTCCATCGCGACCTCCCGCAGGTACTTGCCGACCATGGATGCCAGGGCGACCGGCAGGTGCCGGTCGTCGGCGGCGACCTCGAAGGCGACCTCCCCGAGGCTGGGCACCCGATAGGCGCAGCGCCCCCGGCCCTCTTCGAGGACCTCCATGGAATCCCTGGGGATCCGGCGCACGTAGGCGGGATAGCTCCGAATGCCGCCGACCATGCCGCAGATGGCGGTCACGGGCTCGCCGGGGGCCAGGGCGGCCCGGGCGTCCGCCAGGAGCCGCTCGAAGTTCTCCAGGTTGACCACCACCTTCGAGGTTCCGTCGGCGGTCCGCGCGTTGAACACCCCGGCGCAGGTCACCACGGACCGGAGCCGCAGGATGCGGACGCGGCTTCGCCGGAGCCGTCCGAGGAGGCGGAGGCCGTGACCGACATCCCCCCCGAAGGCGGGCAGGGCGACCGGCTCGCTCCAGCACTGGTGGTTCGAGCCACCCCCGGGGCAGGGGGCCCGAAGGGCGGCGGGGGCATCCAGGGACACCGCGCCGAGGAGCTCGTCCGCCGTCCGCGGCACGATCCCGGTCGCCTCGGCGACCAGGGCGAGGGCGGCGGATTCCCCGTGGGCCATCTGCCCAAAGGAGGTGCTCGCCTTGCTGTCTTCGAGCCCGAGACGCTTCCCCGCCCGACGCAGGCGGGCGCGGTCGTAGGAGGGACCCACCTCGAGGGCCACGCAGGTCCCGACCAACGGGCCGAGGCGAGGCCCGAGGCCGTTCTCGTCCAAACCGAGGAGGATCACGAGCCGGGGAGCGGGCTAGCCCAAGAGGTCGTCCGGATCCAGGACGGATCGCACCGGGATTGCACTGGAAAGGTGACCCGGGAGCATTTTTTCGTTCGACCTTGATCTGGTAGCGTTCCGCTTCACGGTTCGAGGAATACGCGATGGGCGCAGGGATCGGTGAAGACGGCGGCCGGATGGTCGCCGCGGTGCGGGAGGCGGTGGGCGCGATCGCGTCCTCCGACATCCGCGATCGGATCCTGGACGACGCCCTGGAGCTGGCCGGCATCCGAGAGGTTCCTCCGGACCCTTCGGCCCTCCGAGGCTTCGTGGAAAGCGCGCTGGCCGATGCCGTCGACGCCGCCCTCGGCGCGGGCTCGGGCGCCCTGGTGGTCGACAGCCTCCGGCCGATCCTCCAGCGGGCGGCGTCGACCCGGCCCCCCCCGGGCCAGCCCGAAAGGCCTCCCCGGGCACTCGCCCCGGCGTTCCCGGAGCCGACGGCCACGGCCCCGCGC